>CAYMWG010000126.1:0-7880 GCA_964393765.1 uncultured Phycisphaeraceae bacterium | reverse complement strand
GTCGAGGCCATGCTCGAATCCGGGAAGGTGCTGCGCTCCGAGTGCCTGCTCTATTGCGTGGGACGGCAGGGGGCGACCGACGGCCTGAACCTGGAAGCCGCCGGGCTCAAGGCGGACAACCGAGGCCGGATCACCGTCAATGCGGAGTACCAGACCAGCGTGCCGCATATCTACGCGGTGGGCGATGTAATCGGCTTCCCCGCGCTCGCCAGCACCTCGATGGAGCAGGGGCGCGTTGCGGCCTGCCACATGTTCGGCGAGCGGTTCGACAGCGTGCCGGAACTCTTCCCGTTCGGCATTTACGCGATCCCCGAGATCTCGATGGTCGGCTGGACCGAGGAACGCCTGACCAAGGAGGGAATCCCGTACGAGTCGGGCGTGGCGCAGTACAAGGAGACCGCGCGGGGGCAGTTGATCGGCGATGAGATCGGCATGCTCAAACTGCTGATCCATCAGGAGTCGCACGCGATCCTCGGCGTGCATTGCATCGGCACCGACGCCACGGAACTGGTCCACATCGGGCAGGCCGTGATGGCATTCAAAGGCACCGTGGACTACTTCGTCAACGCGGTGTTCAACTACCCGACGCTGGCGGAGTGCTACAAGGTCGCGGCCTTCAACGGGCGGAACAAGTTGCGGAACATCTGAGACTTTGCGCGCAGGGTTTGCAACGGTTTACGATGGTTTCTTCATGGCCAAACGTTCGACCAAAGTTGCTTCTCCCGCCTTTGAGGCACCCGCACAGGCGGCCGGGCCGGCTCACGCCGTCACCACACCCGACGGTGTGTTAGGCCAGCGGGCGGCAAAGCAGGCTCTGCACTCGGCCATCCAGGCCGGAAGGCTGCACCACGCTTGGATCTTCCACGGCCCTGCTGGGGTCGGAAAGTTCACCACGGCCATCGCGTTCGCGGCGGCGATTCTGGACCCAACCACCTCGCCCGGGCTTTCGGGCGAACTCGCACCGGACCCGGACTCGGCTGTGCAACGGATGGTTCGGGCGGGCACGCACCCGGACCTGCATGTGGTGCGGAAGGAACTGGCATCGCTGAGCCGCGTGGATTCCGTGAGGAAGCAGAAGCAGAGCAATCTTCCGGTGGCAGTGATTGAAGAGTTTCTGCTCGAGCCCGCCGCGAAGACTCGGGTGCTCCGGGGCGAATCAATCGCAGGCAAGGTGTTCATCGTCGATGAGGCGGAACTGATGGATTCGAGGGGGCAGAACTCCCTCCTGAAGACGCTGGAAGAGCCGTACGCCGGCACCGTCATCATTCTGGTCACCACGTTCGCCGAAGAACTGCTACCCACCATCCGTTCCCGCTGCCAGCGCGTGGCGTTCTCGTCGCTTGCCGATGCGGACATGAACGACTGGCTCGCGTCAAGCGGACTTGAAGTGCCGCCGGAGCAGCGCGACTGGCTGCTGCGTTTCGCCGCGGGCTCTCCGGGCGCCGCGACGCTGGCAGTCAGGTGCAACCTCTACGTCTGGCACGAGACCCTGACACCCATGCTCGAAGCCGCCTCGCGCGGCGAGTACACGCTCGAACTCGGCGAGGCGATGGCGAAACTTGTCGATGAGCAGGCCGCGGCGGTCGCGGCGGCGGACAGACTCGCCAGCAAGGACGGCGCGAACAAGGTGTGGGGACGGCGGATGCTCGCGTTCGTTGGCGAGCATGTGCGCGGCAAGTTGCGGGCGCGCACGGCGACATCCAAGGCAACGCCCGCGCTGCTCGAAAACGATGCGCCAGCGCAGCGGGCGCTGCGGTCAGTTGAGGCGCTCAGCCGCGCCGAGATGCACCTGGACCGGAACGTGCGGCTCGGGGCCGTGTTCGACAATCTGGCGGTGCAGATCGCGGCGGAGCCTACTGGGGTTTGAGCAGGGAGTTAGTCCTTGACGCCCTCGACGCGCCCGGGCGTGGTGTACTTGCTCAGCGAGGCTCCGAGGTCCACATCGTGGATATTGGCAAGCGTCGCCAGCCACGCGATCACATCCGCGAACTCCTCCGCGAGATTGGCCTTCTGCTCCGGCGTGGGAGACTTGCCCGGGCGGTTGTTGTGGAGCGCGGTGGCGAGTTCACCAACTTCCTCGATAAGCAGGACAAAGGTCCCAGCGGGTCCGCGGGCCGAGTCGGTGGCGTAGTACCGGTCGCGGATCAACTGCTGGAAGTTCTGGAAAGTGATGGGCGCGGATGGCGGGATCGGGGTTGGCATGACGGATCGTTGGCGGTGAATCGGCACGGGGGGATTTCGGAAACCGCAACCCGGCTGGTTAGGTGGTACTAAAATAATCGGCCGTGGTGGCCGTACGAGCAAGCGAGGTTTCCGCGGTCGGGGCGAGTGCTCGGGTGTGTGCGGCGGGCGGGATGCGTATGGCGGAAGTGCGTGCGAACCTGAATGCTTTGACGAGTGGCGGAAGCCGCAAGGTGCGGATCGGCTTGCCGGCAGTGGCCATCGTGTTTGGCGTGGGCTGCCTGAGTGGCTGCGTCACCTCGTTCGACCGCCACCGGACGGCGATCTCGGCGCTCCACGAGCAGGGGCGCTACGACACCATCGCCCAGCAACTAGACGACCCGAAGGTCCGCGACGAGTATGGCGACAAGAACCGCCTGCTGTGGTGGCTGGATCGCGGCGCCGCAGCCCTCGCCCTTGGCGATACCCAAACGGCCCTCGACATGCTGGAGAAGGCCGAGGCGTACATGGACATCCTGTCGCGCCCGACCGCGGCGGCCGACCTGGGCAAGTGGCTCCTCAACGACACGGCCTCACCGTATTTCGGTGAGGCGTACGAGGACATGTACACCAATGTCCTGAAGTTGATCGCGCAATTGGAGGCGGGAAACGTGCAGGGCGGCGCGACGGTTGAGGCACGCCGCATGGCGACCAAGTCCGATGCGCTGCGGGACCGCTACTTCACGCTGCGTTCTCGCGTAGGTGAGAAGGCCGGGGGGGGGTCGGGCGGAAGCGCGGGGGTGCCAGGCCCTGCGGCCGGTGTGCCGACGACCGAGGAAGGCCGGTTCATTGAGAGCCCCCTGGGCACCTACCTCACCGCGGTGACGTTCCTGAAGACGGGCGAGCCCGCGATGCACCAGGTCGCCTCGCGCCGGTTGCTGACCGCCATCGAGGCGCAGGGTGATCTCATCGGGCCGGTGCAGCGAGAGCAGTTTACGGCGATGGAAACGATGCGAGCTGAAGAGGCCAACGTCCTCATCGTCGCGCTCTCCGGGCGTGGGCCGCGCAAGGTGCCGCGCCGGATCGGCCCGATCCCAATCTTCGAGTGGCCGGTGTACTTCGAGTTGCCGGTGCTGGTGGGCGGATCGGCGGAGGCGGCCGGCGCGAGGCTGGTGCTCGATGACGGCACGAGCATTGACCTGGCATTGGTTGAGGACATGCGGTCGGTCGCGACGGCGAACCATGAGCGACAGATGCCGCTGATCTACGCGAGGACGTACATCCGATCCTCGGCCAAGGCGGCAACCGCGTTCGCGATGACCAAGGCGTGGGAGGCCGGCTCCAGCCGCGGCGGGGAGCGGGGGGTTGCGGCCGTGGTGGGCACGCTCGCGGGGCTTGCATTCGTCGGGTTCACGGAGAAGGCGGACCTGCGATGCTGGGAGTTACTCCCGGGACAGGCGCACGTCGGCACGGTGCTGCTGCCACCGGGGGAGCATACCGGCCGGGTCGAGTACCTGTCGGCATCGGGGGGCGTGCTCTTTGCCGGCGCCTGGAAAACAATCGTTGCCGGCGGCAGCGCGGCGGATCTCTCGACGTTGGTCGAGCATTACTGGCGGTAGGCGCGTATCAACTTGCATCCACACACGATTCAACACATGGAGCGACCAATGAAGAGCATGGACAGGCGTTTGGCGTTGGGACTTGCGATGGGCGCGGCGATGGGACTTTCATCGTGCGGGCCCACACACCGCCATGTCGAGCGCGTGGACCCCGAAACGCGGGTGGACCTTGACTACCGCTTCAACGACACCGATGCCCGCCAGGTCTGGCAGGGGATGGTCAACGACTCGGCGTACCGCGGCTGGATCAACCGCTGGCAGAGCGAGAACGGCGGCAACCGTCCCGTGATGATCGTCGGACCGGTAAAGAACAACACGCAAGACTACATCAACATGAACCTGTTCACCCGCAACTTCGAGCGCGAGATGCTCAACGGCGGGAACGTCCGGGTGGTCTCCATGCGCGACCAGCGGGGCGACCTGCGGGACGAGCGGCTGCAGGGGCAGGAGTGGAACTCGCCCGAGACGCGCAAACTGATGAAGAACGAGATGGGGGCGGACCTCATGCTCATGGGCGATGTCAACGATGTGGTGGAGCGGTCGCTCAACAACCGGCAGGTGAGCAAGTACTACCAGGTGAACCTCGAACTCACCAACATCGAGACCAACGAGAAGGTGTGGATCGGCAGCGTCGAGATCAAGAAAGTGGCGACGCTGAAGTAGGCGAGTTTCACCGCCCGCAATCAAAGGAGGGCGCGGCCAAACTCTCTCGCCCCCGTTTCACGGCGATTGACCGTCGGTGCCAAGTCCGGCTGATTGCTGCGATTCTCGAAGGAAGAAGATTCACCGCACGAGGCCCGGAGGTCGCAGAAAAGATGGTTCAAACCCGCAGCACAAAGGCATCCGGCTGCTTTATGTAAAAATGGGGTCCGCGCCTGTCAAGGACATCGCCGGATGTCGAGGGCACGAGAGACCACCTCCGCGATCTCTGCGCCTCGTGCGGTGACAATCCGATGTCCGTACGCGCAGAGGTCACGCCGAGTCGGTATCACGCCGCGGGCGCGTCGGGCTCTTTCCTGGTTCGCTTGATCTTGTACTCGACCTTCAGCCGATCCTCCAGCCGCTCGAGGCTGAACGGGTTGTCGGCCGGGTCGTCCATCTTGAGTTCCTCGCGCACCAGGTTGCCGACCGCGGCATTTTGGCTTCGCCGCCAGATGTCCTCGGTGACGGGCATCACTCCCACAACTCGTGCGAGCACAAGTCCGAATGTCTTGGGGAGCGGCAGGGCGACCGTACGATCCTGCGCGGGCAACTCAGGAATGTTGATCGAGGGGTTGAGCGTCGCGGCCAGCGCCAAGACTGCTTCACGGAATGCTTCATCCGTCACATTCGGGTCGGCCGGGTAGACACCGCCCTTGATGACTGTGGCCTTCTTCACGGGCTGGATCACCGAGCCCTCCGCGGCGACCAGCGGCTCAAGACCCTCAGCGATCGACCGCTGCTTGTACCCCTCGAACTCGCCCTTGAGTTTCTCGAACGCGGCGAGTTGCTTCAGGTCCATCACCACCCGGCTCCGGACTTCATCGACCGACTCGGGCGCGGACGCCTTGCGGGCATCGGTGACGATGTAGTAATAGCGATTGCCTGCAAAGTCCGTCACGGAGTCGCCCGGCACCCCGGTTTGAAGGACTAGATCGTTGTCACCGGCGAGTTCACGCACGCTGAAGAGAATGTTGGGGAAGTTCTCCCGCTGCGAGCCCCGCTGGAGGAACGCGCGGCCGATCCCATCAAGCGACTGTACATCCTTCTGCGCCAGCCATTCCGCCTCGCGACGGCTGACGGTCGGGCCTGGGATGTCCGCGCCCGTCTGCTCCTTCACCCTTGCGACGACGGCGTCGCGCACCTTCACCAGGTCCGGGCGTGTCTGCGCCCAGTCCTCGGGGAGTTTGCGGTACTGGCCCTCGGGCTGCGCGCGGCGGAGAGCCTTCTCGAACTCCGCCCGGACGGCCTGATCCGCGGCCTTCATCACCTTCTCGATGAGTTCGACGCGAACCTCGGTCTCGAAAGGTGCCTTGGCCTGATCGAGCGTCTCTCCGCCTGACGGCGCGCCACTGGGTGTGGCTTTCAGGAAGCGCTTGTGGACTTCCACTGCGTCGGGCCGCACGATGGCGCCGATGGCCGCACGATCGAGTTTCAGCCATTCAAGTTTGACGCGGTCGGGCTGGCGGTATCCAAGGCCGAGATCGCCGCTCCCCGCCTCGGCTTCGCGGAACTTGGCGAAGTGTGACTCGATCTCGGCATCGGTGGGCTCGGGCACGTCCGCCATCACCTGATCGGCGGGGACGAACACATACTCAACTTCGGCGCGGTCCTGCAACTGCTTCATGCCGATCGCCAGACGGCGGTCGGAATAACGGGGAGCACGCTGATACGCGACCTGCATGCGAATGATGCCGTGGAGTTTGGCCAGCGCGCCATGCACCTGATCGAGCGAGAGGCCCGTCTGCGACTGGACGGACGGGATGCCCTGCTCCATCACCGTCACCATGGTTTTGGTGAGGGTTTCGAGTTGGTCGGGGGGCGTGGTGTAGGCCCGTCCGCTGGCAAAGAGCATCTGGCGGACGAGGTCCGGCAGGAACTCCGTGCCCTCGCCCTTGCCGGCGATGTAGCCGCCGCGCTGGGCCTCGTGTACGAGCAGGAGCCAGTGGTCGGTGTTCGAGACATTGCCCACCAGCGGGAGCGTCTGGAACGTCAGCGAGTCCATCGCCGCGTGCTCTCGTGAGGCGAGGTCGTACTCGGCTCTGCCGATCCGGTCGCCATCAACCCGCATGATCGTCGTGAACAGCGGCTGCTTGCCGAGCTCGGTGAGCGTGGTGGGCACGAGGAAGGCGATCATCAGCAGCGTGCCGCCGATGACGAGGATCCACCTGCTGTAGCGTCGAAGGAACCTGAGCATCGTGCTCTCCATGCGGCCGGACAATGAACTTGCCGGGCCAATCACCTCGAACCGGAAAGGGGCGCGCAGATTCTACTGCACGACCCGCGGCCCGGCAGGTGCTATCGCCCGACGGGTGTTATCGCCCGACAGGTATTATCGGTAGAACTCGATGATCAGGTTGGCGTTCACATCGAACGGGATCTGATCCGAGGTCGGGAGCGCAATGATCTTGGTAGTGAGTTCGCCGGGGTTGAAGTCCAGCCAGCCGGGAACCTCGTGGCCGGAGAGCGACTCCATGTTCTCGCGAACCAGTTTCTCGATCTTGGGCTTGCAGGTGACGACGTCGCCGACCTCCACGCTGTAGGACGGACGGTCCACCTTCTTGCCGTTGACGAGCACGTGCCCGTGCGCGACAATCTGCCGGGACGCCCAGATGGTCCGGGCCATGCCCGTGCGCCGCACGACGTTGTCGAGCCGGCTCTCCAGCAATCGCTGGAGCAACTCGCCGGTGTTGCCGGGGAGGCGCGTCGCCTCGGCGATGTAGCGCCGGAACTGGCGCTCAAGCACGCTGTAGTGGAACTTGAGTTTCTGCTTCTCGTTCATGCGCAGGCCGTAGTCGCGCAGGCGGCGACCGCGGAAACCGTGCATGCCGGGGTACACCAGCGCGCGCTTCGTCGTGTGCTTGGGGATGTCCTCGATCGGCGAGCCGACGCGGCGCGAGAGTTTGAGTTTGGGGCCTGTGTACCGAGCCATAGCGATGCTCCTTCCGCACCCGGACGCGTGGCATATAGGCCATCGCCGGGGTGCCCGCCGACTTTGGAGCGGCGAGCGATCTATGCCGGGTGGCCGCGGCTGCGGTCCGACTGGTGAAAAAGATCCGGGCAATCCCAGAATGTGAGGCCGATTGAAGGCCCGACCTAAGCAATGGTCAAGGCTGCGACGTGCCACAAGCCAATGTGGCGACTGGGGTTTCAAGAATACACGACGCGGTCGGGCGATCAAGAACACACGCCGAACATGGCGCGTCCATGACGCTACAATGGGGATGACTCGCGCAACAGGAGCCCAAGTTGAGCGATAAGAGCCTGCGGCTGCCGGTCCTCACTCCGCCTCCGGTGAGAGGCGGCTCGTGTGCGCACGCGGCTTCTTCGCCCTGCTCCTCCCCGAACGCATACGAAAAGAAAGAAAAGTGCGGCGTCTTTGGCATCTGGGGTGGCCCGGAG
>CAYMWG010000125.1:0-7941 GCA_964393765.1 uncultured Phycisphaeraceae bacterium | reverse complement strand
GGCCGGCGTTCACCAAGGGCGCGCCCATCGACAAGGACCCATACAGTTCGCCGGCCCGCAAGTTCGACCTCCAGTTCTTCGTGCCCGGCAAGGACACTCCCAAGGGGCCGCAGGGACAGGAAGTGCCGTATGTGCTGGGGCTGTTCCCGCCCAAGCCGCTCCCGGAGTTCGAGGTGCCGATGGGCGCTGACCAGTTCGTGATCTACTCCGTGGGCCCGGACGATCTCGCCTCGATGGCGCAGAACATCACGCAGGACCGGGGCGGCGTTCGCGGCGACTATCTGCTGTGGCCGCCGTTCATGTCGCTGGGCCGCTCGTACCTGATCGAGAAGGGCGAGTTGCGCTGATCGGGAGGGCGTCTCTCACGCACCGCGCAGCCCCCCGCGCAGCCCCACGCTTTTTTCCAGAACGCACCGCGGGCGGGCCGTAGGCGTAGATACAGATCATGTCGCGGAGCGGCGGAGTTGGTTCTTCCCCGCGCTCGCGCAGGGAGTTTGAGGAACGCATGGCAAGCAGCGGCGAAGCGCACAAGTTGGTGATCATTGGTTCCGGTCCTGCGGGGTGGACCGCCGCGATCTACGCGGCCCGTGCCAAACTCGACCCGGTGGTGTACACGGGCGTGCCCAAGCAGGACCCGGGGCCGGTGCTGCCGGGCGGGCAACTCATGCTCACAACCGAGGTCGAGAACTATCCCGGCTTCCCGAACGGCGTGGTCGGTCCGGAGATGATGAGCCTGTTCCAGAAGCAAGCCGAGCGGTTCGGGACCAAGGTGCTGATGGAGGACATCGCGAGGTGCGATTTTTCGCGCACGCCGGGCGTCCCGCACACGCTTCATACCCCGGAGGGGAAGGTGGTGAAGGCCCTCGCGGTGATCATCGCGACGGGCGCGATGGCCAACTGGCTGGGCCTCGCCAACGAGATGCGGCTGGCGACCACGGGCGGGGGAGTTTCGGCGTGCGCGGTGTGCGATGGCGCGCTCCCGGCGTTCCGCGACAAGCCGCTGGGCGTGATCGGCGGCGGCGACACCGCGATGGAGGAGGCGACCTACCTCACCAAGTTCGCCTCGACCGTGTTCATCATCCACCGGCGCGACTCGCTCCGTGCGAGCAAGATCATGCAGGACCGGTTCCTCTCGCGCCCCAACGCCAAGGTGCTGTGGAACAAGGTGGTGGTGGATGTGCTCGGCGATGCGCACATCACGGGGGTGCTGCTCGAGGACACGCTGACGAAGGAGCGGAGCACGCTCCCGCTGGGCGGGCTGTTCATCGCGATCGGCCACACCCCGGCGACGAAGTTTCTGCTCGGCTCGGGCATCGAGTTCGATGCGAGCGGGTATGTGGCGCTGCGGCAGCGGAACACTTATACCAATATCCCGGGCGTCTTCGCCGCGGGCGATGTGGCTGATGAGCACTACCGGCAGGCCGTGACGGCCGCGGGCATGGGGTGCATGGCGGCGCTGGACGCGGAGCGGTGGCTGGCGGCGGCGGGGGTGGATTGAGAACTCGCAACTGAGCAAGCGGGTCAACTGCTTCAAAGTCTTCAGCCAGGGGCGTCGGCCGCTGGAGCGCGGCAACAAACGCTACCTCTGGCCGTATGCCCCAGAGCCCTGCAAGGGTGACACTTCACTCATGTCGCTTCCACGAACATTCGCGGCGGTGCAGGGCTTGAGAGCATGATCGCGCCTTCCTAATCAGGGGCTGGCGCCCGCTGGCTACAGACTGCCCGGAGTGTGGACCTACCGGCGTCCCACCACATACACACTGAACGAGTCGCTCAGTTCGTTGCTGTCCTCGATAGGCAGAACGTGGAAGCGCTCGTCATCGTCGATGGCCTCGGCGAAGCGCGGGAAGAACTGCACGCGCGAAAAGCCCGCTTCGAGCATCGCATCAGCGAGTTCGGGCGGGCTCCACAGACGCCAGTCGTAGACGAAGGCGTCGTGGAGACGGACGGTCTTCCGGCCCGCGCTGCCGCCGCGGACGTCGAAGTGCATGGCGTTCTGGACACGGGCGCGGAGCGGGTCGGAGGTGCGGTGCTCCCAGGTGTAGACGATCTTCTCGCCGTTGGGTCCCTCGACAGCGCGCTTGATGCGGCCCGTGTAGAAGCAGTCGGCCCCGGCGTAGATGTCGCAGGCGAACAGGCCGCGCGGCGAGAGGCGGGTGCGCGCGTGGCGGAGGTAGTTCACCAGCGTGGGCCGCTCGTCGAGTTCGCAGATGGAGAAGTTCTGCACGGTGATGACATCGCACCTGTCGCGGACGGACATGACGTCACAGAGAACGTAGGTGATGCGCCCGGCAGCCCGCTCGTCGGTGATGCCGGGGTCCTTGGATTGGGCGCGTGCGAGTGTCGGCGCATCGCGATCGACGGCGATGGCGCGGCACTCGCGGTCGAGCCCGACCCATGCGCGGGAGATCCCCGCGGACCCGCAGAAGTCCTCGCCCAGGACCGTTGGCGAGTGGCCGTGGATGGCGCGGAGCATCTTGGCGTCATATTCAGGCGACTGGACGCAAAGTTCGTAGAGGTCGAACTTGTCGAGGGGAGCGATCGGCGAGTCCGGCCGGACCCGCAGTTTCCGATTTGCCATTGAGCCCTTTGCCATTCTGCGATCCTGGCCTACGCCATCCTCACCCACTTGACGAGCGTGCGGAGATTGGGCGGCTTGCCGTACATCAGCACGCCGACGCGGAAGATCTTCGCGCTGAACCACGCGCAGAACGCCGCGGTGAGAAGCCCCACCCCGATGGCCGCGAGCGTCTGCCAGGTCGGGGGCGGCTCGGAGCCAGTGAGCCGGATCACCATCACGAACGGGTTGATGCCCGGCACGAACGACAGGACCTGCGAGAGCGTCGAGTTGGGGGCGCGGCTGATGGGCAGCCACAGCAGCCACGGCGTCATCACCACCAGCATCACCGGGGTCATCAGCGTCTGGGCCTCGCGCAACTCCGTGACCGCGCTGCCGATCGCCGCGAACATCGAGCCGATGATGAAGTACGCGATGAGGAAGAAGAACAGGAGGTAGACTATCGCGAACGGATCGACCAGGTGACCCATGCTGAAGACGATGAGCGTGGCGATGCCCATGCCGGAATAGATCACCAGGATCAGCAGGCCGACGCACAACTGGCCCACGATCTTGCCGAGCATCAGTTGCAGCGGCGAGACCGCCGACAGCAGAACCTCCATCACGCGGCTGCTCTTCTCCTCGATGGTCGTCGTCAGGAGCATCTGCCCGCTGGACATGACGGCGATGAGGAGGAGGGCCATGAACGCCGCGGGGATCATCATCTGGAGCGCGCCCGCGCTCTCCTTCTCGCCGTGCTGCGTGACGACCTTGTCCGCCGCGCCCGGGCGCTCCAGCAGGCGGCGGACATCACCCGCGGACAGGCCGGAGGCCGCGAGTTTCGGGTCCGTTACGACGCGTGCATCGACGATCGCATCGCCGATGCGGCGGTGGATGCGCTCGCGGATCTCGAAGTCCACCTTCTCGGGCCAGAAGGACTGGATCTCCTGGTACGGGCTGCTTGCAGCCGAGAATACGGCCTCGCGCGGCACGATGATGAGGCCCACCGTGGGCTCGGGCAAACTCGGGTCTTTCGCGGCAGCGTGAATGTCCGTCCGCGCCAGCGCGTCCTTGATAGTCTGGATCGTCGCGTCATCGGTGGTGTCCGGGAGCACGTTCACCGTCAGGCGCCCGATCTTCGACAGGGTCCGATCAACCTCGCCCTTGGCCATGCCCCTGGCCATGGCCTTCTGAGCCGGGTCGATGGGGGCCTGGTCCAGAGTTTTGTCGATGGCCTGCGTGACGGCGCGCTGCGCTGCGGAGATCTCCGCCGCGGCGGCCTCGGGGGAGAATCGCTCGACGATGCCGGAGGAGACCACGCCGCTGCGGTCGAGAACCGCGAGCGTGCCGGTGACTTGTGGGCCCTTGAGGTTGCGGGTCATGGCGATGCCGCCGATGGCGACGACCATGATGATGGGCGTGAGCAGGACGCCGATGATGAAGCCCTTGGTCAGGACGGTGGAGGTGAACTCCCGCAGCGCGATGAGGAAGATTCTGGTCATCATGCCCCGGCCTCCTGATTGCCGGTCGCCCCGATGGCAGCGCGGAGTTGCTCGGCGGTCTCGCCCTCGCCTCCCGAACTATCGACCAGGGAGATGAACACGTCCTCGAGGGTCACGCGCTTGAGTTCGACGCGACGGACCGGCGTGTCGCGGACGATCGCGCCCATGACCGCGCGGGGGTCTGCGCCCTCGGCCAGGTGCAACTCGAACCCCTCGCGGGTGGTGTGAACGCCGCCGACGCCCGGCAGGGATTCCAGGCGCGGGCCAATGGATTCGCCGTTCTGGATGTCCGGCTCGACGATGATGAGGCGTGGGTCGAAGCGGCCGCGGATCTCGCCGAGCGTTGCATCCAGAACCTTCACGCCGCGATGGATCATGAAGATGCGGTCGCAGAGTTGCTCGGCCTCGTACATCGCGTGGGTTGAGAAGATGATCGTGCGCCCGGCGCGGTGCTGCTCGTCGATCAGGCTGCGCATCAGCCGGCGGTTGACCGGGTCGAGGCCGGAGAAGACCTCGTCGAGGATCAGCAGGTCGGGCTCGTGGATGACCGCGGCGACAAACTGCACCTTCTGCTGCATGCCCTTGGAGAGTTCCTCGCATCGTTTCTTCGCGCTGTCGGTCAGGCTCATTCGCTCAAGCCATTGCTGGACCTTGCGTCGGAGGGCCGCGCCGCCGTCCTGGCCCTTGAGGCGGGCCATGTAGGTGAGGAACGCGGCGACCTTCATCTTGCGGTAAACACCCCGCTCTTCGGGCAGGTAGCCGATGCGGTCCTTGCTGTCGTTGGCGCTGGGGCGGCCGAGTACCGACAGTTGACCCGAGTCCGGGAAGATGATCGACATGATCATCCGGATGGTGGTGGTTTTGCCCGCGCCGTTGGGACCGATGAAGCCGCACAGCGAACCGGTGGGGACGACGAGGTCGAGGTCGCGCACGGCGTACTTGGGTCCGAAGGTCTTCGTCAGGCCCTGGATGGTAACTGCGGTGGACATGGGGCGGGAAGGATAGGGGGGTTGAGATTGTGGAATGCGGAGTGCGGAATGCGGAGTGAGGAATATGGAGTGCGCGGATACGGAATAGGGGGTGAAAGACGGGCTGCGGTTCGCACTTCTGGGCCCGGCGACTGCAAGTGCGGCAGGCGATCCGGGACGTCTCCTTTCATTCCGCATTCCGAAATCCGCACTCCGCAATCCCTACGATCCGCCATGCCCGCCGCGACCGCTCTCCCCCCTGCCCTGTTCATGAAACTCGATGAACTCTCGAAGCAGTTTGACGAGATGGAAGCCAAACTGGGTGACACGGAGTTTGTGACGGACCATCGCGCGGTGCGGGAGTTGTCGATCAAAAAGGCAACGATCGAGGGAATGGTCGCGGACTACCGCACCTACAGGTCGTTGGTGAACGAGGCGGGCGAGTTGCGGCGGGCGGTGGAAGGGGGCGGTGGGGACAAGGAGTTTGTGGAACTGGCGCGCGCGGAACTGCCGCAGGTCGAGGCCCGCGCCGAAGCACTCATCGACGGCATCAAGTCCGCACTGGTGAACGCGGACGACCGCGCGGTCGGGTCGGTGATGCTGGAGATTCGCGCGGGCACGGGCGGAGATGAGGCGTGCCTGTGGGCCCGCGACCTGATGGAGATGTACCAGAAATACAGCGCCAAACGGGGCTGGGCGTTCGAGGTGCTCGAACTCACGCCCGAGGCCGGCACGGGCGGCATCCGCGCGGCGGTCATCAACGTCCGCGGCGGGGGCGTGTGGAGCGAACTCGCGTTCGAGGCGGGTGTGCATTCCGTCAAGCGCGTGCCCGCGACCGAGGCGCAGGGACGCATCCACACCTCCACGGCGACGGTGGCGACGCTCCCCGAGCCCGAAGAGGTGCAGGTGAAGATCGACTGGGCCAACGACGTCTATGAGGATGTGACGACGTCGCAGGGCCCCGGCGGGCAGAACGTGAACAAGGTGGCGACGGCGGTGAAACTCGTTCACAAGCCCACCGGCATTGAGGTGAAGATGCAGGAGAGCAAGAGCCAGCAGCAGAACCGCGCAGCGGGCAGGCGGCTGCTGATGGCGAGGGTGTACGAACTGGAGCGGCGGAAGGTCCACGAGGCGCGGTCGTCCGCAAGACGTGAGCAGATCGGCGGGGGGGAGCGGAGCGAGAAGATCCGGACGTACCGCTACAAGGACGGGATCGTGGCCGACGAGCGCCTGCCGCGGGAGTACCCGCTGCGCGAGGTGATCGGGGGCGACATGGAGCGGCTGTTCAAGGACCTGGTGGAGCAGGAGACGACGAGGCGGCTGGGGGAGTTGTGAGTGTGAAGGAATGCGGCGTGATAGAACTCATATGTCCTATGTGACGTTTCCATTCGCCTGGTCGTTCTCGTTCGTGGAGTCATGATGAACCTTCCTGCACGCGGAGTCCGTCGGGCGCTGGTGCATCTCCGCACCCGCCTGTGGCCGCGGATCAACGTGCGGCTCGCTCCGGCGTGCCAGGCGTGCGGTTACTCGCTGGCCGGGCTTGCAGGCCAAGGGGTATCGCGCTGCCCCGAGTGCGGCCAAGCGCTGCTGCCCCACGAGTTCGGCGGGCTGTTCCGGATCCGCGGCCGCACCGCGTGGATCGTCTCGGCGTGCGGGCCGCTGCTGCTGGCTTCGCCGTTTCTGGTCGCGATCGTGGGTGTCGATGCAGCATCGAAACTTGGAGGGCTGCAAACCCGCATCGAAACTGCGTACAGCGCTGCGATGCTTGTCGCAGCGGGGAGCGCTGCCATCGTGGTCGCGATGGTCCGGCAAGCCTCGCTTGACCGCCCGTTCCTGATCCGCGCCACAAACTGGCAGTTCGCCATGATGAGCATCGTGCTGCTGGCCTTGCTGCTCGGCCTCCTCATGGTTGTCCTGAGCGCCGCGAGCCAACCGCCGTTCTGAACGCATGGCGACGGAGCACTCTTGGGTACCCCGCCGCTCCGCGGCGGATGGTGCTGCTCCGCCGGAGTCTCAGCGGCGATCCGTACGAGAAGCGACTTCGCGCTATCTTGACAATGCGCCCACCAGCCCTTGGGCCGCACGGGCCCCGACCGGTGCGTCCATTGCGCATGGTTGAGTGAGACGGGACACATTCCGTTGCCCGGCTCGCCAAGGGAGATGCGCATGAGCAGTCTGATCCACGCGGTCGGCTTGAAGACGCTCACAGACCCTGACCTGTGGGAGAGGATCGAGGGCTTCAACATCAATGAGGGAGCGCCGGGCTTGACGTTTGCCGCGAGGCTGGCTCGAGAGAACGGCTGGACTGTGCCGTTCGCACAGCGGGTTCTCGATGAGTACCGGCGGTTCGTGTATTTGGCGATGACGGCAGGCCACCGCGTCACACCGTCGGAGCATGTGGACCAGGCGTGGCACCTGCACATGCTGTACACGGACTCGTACTGGAAGCGGTTGTGCGGCGTGGGGGGGGTATTGCCGCGGGCGCTGGAGCACACGCCGACGAGGGGCGGTAACTCGGAGGACAGCAAGTTCGAGGACTGGTACGCCCGCACCAAGGAGTCGTACGAGCGCGAGTTCGGCGAGGCTCCCGCGCGGGACATCTGGCCCGATAGCGAGACGCGCTTCGGTCACGACCTGGCGTGGCGGCGCGTAAACCTGGCGGACTCGTGGGTGATCCCGAAGCGGGCCGGGCGCATCGCGGGCGGGATGATCCTGGCGTTCATTGCGATGGGAGCGATCGTGATCGGCCTGGTGGTCTCACCCTCGGTCCCGGTGAATGCGAAGGCGATTGCCGTCATCGTGATGGCGGTGCTGGTGGTGGGGGGTGTTTGTGTGGTTGCGGCAAGCGAGCTGACAGCGCGGGGCGCAGGGAGCCGCACGGGCCTTGGCGGAACGACCGCTAGCGGGGGCGGTG
>CAYMWG010000124.1:0-7992 GCA_964393765.1 uncultured Phycisphaeraceae bacterium | reverse complement strand
CTTGCGATGCACGATCAACTCCTCGCGCGAGCCATCGGGAAGCACATGCTCTTCCTTCCACGCGAAGTTGTGGTGGTTCTCCACATACCCGAGCGCCTCGCCCCCGACCGCCCGCACGATGTGCGTGTGGATGCACTCGTGATTCGCCGCGGCGTACTCGCCCATCAGGTTCATCGCGTTCCAGTACTCCTGTCCCGCTTGGGACGAAAGTTCCAGCCACGCCAGGTACGAAAGGTCCTTGGGCAGTTCCGGGTGCTGCTTCATCGCCAGTTTGGAGTAATGATCGCACACCGCCGCGCCCGTCCCGCGCGAGCCCGAGTGCGACAGCAGCGCAAGGTACCGCCCCGCGCCAAGGTCAAGCCGCCAGCCCGAGCCATGCACGCCCCCCGACTCTGGCGCTGTCCCCGCCCGCCGCGCCACATCCTCATCCGTGATCGTCAGCACGCCGAACTCGACGAAGTGATTGCCCGAGCCGCTGGTGCCCAGTTGCGCCCACGCCCGGTCCCGGCTCCGGGAAGTCACCGCCGACACGCGCCAGTCGCTATCGAGCACCGCGTGCTGGCGCTTGCGCTGGAATGTCGACCCCACCCCGAACCGCGTCTCGCTCTCGATCGCCTTCTCCAACGACTCCCGCTCGTGCTCGCTGTCGAGCATCCCCGGCGGCAGGTCCAGCACCGTCATCTTCATGCGGCACGCGATATCCACCCCCACCGCGTACGGCACCACCGCGTTCCGCGTTGCCAGCACCCCGCCGATCGGCAGGCCGTACCCCACATGCGCATCAGGCATCAGCGCGCCCATCGCGGCGACGGGCAACCGGCACGCCCGGGCCATCTGGTTCACCGACTCGGGCTCAAGGTCAACGCCCCAGTTGCGCCACGGCGCGGGCTCATCGCGCTCGACAAACGCGGATGCTGCCGGCGCATCCACCAGCGCCGCGGCCAGCCAATCGAACACCGGGTCGTGCAGATACCCGCGCGGGTTCCCGATCACGCCCTTCATCGCCGCCCGGAGCGAGTCCTTACCGATGCCCGCTTCCGCTGCACGTGCGCACGCCCGCACCGCTAGCCGCAGCGGCTCGCCATCGGGGATGCCCAGGTTCGCCAGTTCCCGCGCCTTCATGCGGCATCGTACCGCGCGGGCGTCTCAGCGATCCGCCCGCTCACTCCATCCCGTGCCCGGCCAGCGACGCATCGACAAACCCCGCCAGTTTCCTTGCCCGAACCGGGTGCTGAAGTTTGCGGATTGCCTTCGCCTCCACCTGCCGCACGCGCTCGCGCGTCACCTTGAAGATGCGACCGACCTCCTCGAGCGTGTAGGTGTACCCGTCGCCGATCCCGTACCGCAACTTGATGATCTCCCGCTCCCGGTACGTCAAACTCTTGAGCACATGCTCGATGCGCTGGCGGAGCATGTCCTGCCCCGCCGTGTCGCTGGGCGCGCGCTGGCTGTCGTCCTCGATGAAGTCGCCGAAGTACGAGTCCTCGCTCTCGCCCACCGGCCGGTCCAGCGACACGGGGTGGCGAGAGATCTTCATCACGCGCCGCGTCTCGGTCACCGTCAACCCCGAGCGCTCCGCGAGTTCGCCCATCGTCGGCTCGCGTCCGTGCTCCTGGAGCATCGCCTTCTGGATCCCCCGGAGCCTGCCGATCGTCTCGATCATGTGGACCGGGATGCGGATCGTTCGCGCGTGGTCGGCGATCGCCCGCGTGATCGCCTGGCGGATCCACCACGTCGCGTAGGTGCTGAACTTGTACCCCCGCTTGTACTCGTACTTGTCGACCGCGCGCATCAGCCCCGTGTTCCCCTCCTGGATCACGTCCAGGAACGGCAGGCCGCGGTTGCGGTACTTTTTCGCGATCGAGACCACCAGCCGCAGGTTCCCGCCCGAGAGGTCCCGCTTGGCCTGCTCATACTCCCAGAACACCGCGTCGATGTCCCTCACCCGCCGCGCAAGGTCCGCGGGCTCCTCGAGCACCAGCGACCGCAGGCCGTCGAGTTCTTCCTTCAGGACCGCCATGTCTTCGGCATCGGATCGCTTGGCCCGCTCGGCCTTCTTCAACTCCCCCTCCAGCGCCGTCATCTTCTTGCAGATGCTCCGCAACTTCCTCATCAGCGGGATGATCCGCCCCGTGCGCAGACTCAACTCCTCGGTCAGCGCGGCCAACTTCCGACGCCGACAACACATCTCCTCGATAATCTCCGCCGCCGCCTCCGTCGCGCGGTCCATCCCGCACAGCCGCTCCCAGTCCCGCCGGTTGTTGGCGAGCATCTTGTCGAGCGTCACCAGGTTCGCCGGTATCCGACGGGTGATGCGGTCCTTGGCGTTGTCCTCCGCGGTCGACACCCGCATCGTGCGGTCAAAGGGCAGCTCGCCCGTGTGTACCTGGCGCAGCAGGTTCACGGCTTGACCGACCAGATAGTCCGACTCGAGGCACCGACGGCGGAAAATCATCCGCGTCGTCTCGATCTTCTTGGCAAGGCGCACCTCCTCATCGCGCGTCAGCAGCGGGATCGAGCCCATCTGAGAGAGGTACATCCGGATCGGGTCATCGATCCGCTTGGCCCCCTCAGCCGCGAGCGCCTCACGAAGGTCGCGCCGGAGCGTCTCATCATCGATCAGGTCCTCCTCGGGCGCGCTGAGCATCGCGCTCAGCGGCTCATCGTCAAGCCGCGGCAACACCGTCGAGGCCGGCGCGGCGGCGCTGGAGGCCGGGCCGGGCACCAGGTTGGGGTGTGGGGGGGCACCCCAGTGCCGCGGGATCGATCGCTCCCCCCCCGCCACCGTCTGAGCGCGCGAGGGCTTCGTGAGCCCGGAGTTCGCAACCGCCTGCTCCCCGCCCTTCTTGCGCGCATCGCGCCAGCAGCGCGCGCGGTACTCCATCTCATCGATCAACTCAAGCCCGCGCGAGTCGATCAGAACCAACAACTCGTGCAACCGGTCGGGGTCCACCCACTCGTCCGGCAGCGTGTTGTTCAACTCCTCATAGGAAAGCCAGCCACGGTGGCTGCTCGAATCAATAAGACTCTCGATACACGGATGAAGACCTTGCACCACGATTGCCTCCTGCACGCCGCGTTGCCTCCGCGGCAGAGATCACCAGACACCAGTGACACGCTTGCGGGCATGACCACTGATCGCCGACCCACAATCCAGTTCCAACGTGAACCAATGTGTCCAATGTGTGTACGAATCCAGATCAAGACTCTTGCGCTGTCGCTCGCTCCTTTCAACCTTCCAGAATCCGGCGTTGTGTAATCCTGCTCCTCATTCTTCGTAATCCGATCCCCTTGCGCCACTCGAAAGTCCGTCGTCATCTCGCCCCCTCTCCCGCGTCCCCGACGGGGGAGAAGTCGCCGTAGGCGACAGAGGGGGCACGACTTCCCTCAGCCCGATGGTCGCGGTAGGCGCGTGGGGTCATGCCCCATCGCCGCACGTAACTCGCGTTGACGCAATACCGCGTGAATCCAGTCGCCCTTTGCCTCCTCCTGACCCTGTCCCTCCGTCCGCCGCAGCAGCACCTCGCGCACCCGCTCGGCAAAGTGCTGCACCAGACGCTGCCCGTCGCCCTCGGTCATCCGGTCAACCTCCGCCGCGGCGTGCGTGGCGAAACGCTGCGTCGCCGCATCCTCGATCGACACCATCACCGCCCGGAGCGTGGCCGCCTCCTCGTTGAGCCGAAGGTCCGCCATCGCCTCGGCGATGCGCCTCGCCGGGCCTTCCGGGAAGGCCTCCGGCACAACCGCCTCCCACTCTTCATCCTTCAGGCGCAGGTACAGCCCGGGCTCGCACAGCAGGCACCCGAGCAGATGCTCCTGCGCGGTCAGACGCGCCACGGGTGACGCCGCCGTGCCGTCCGCCTCGGGCGCGCCGGCCCACCGAGAGCGACTCCCCCCTCCCCCACCAAGCCGCGCCACCTTCTGCGATAGCGATTCCGCGATGGTCTTGAAGTCCACCCCCGCCACCTGCGCGATCCGCTTGACGATGAGTTGGTAGCGGACCGGCTCGACGGACGCCAGCCCCAGCGATACCAGGCGGGTCGTGAACTCGTCAATCAGTCTCGCCCGTGTCGCAACGCCCTGGCCATCCAACGCGATGCGCGTCCGCGCGAACAGCAGGTCCAGCGGGTCGACCGCCGCCGCAAGCACCCTGTCGAGCACCCCTCGCCCGCCCTCCCGCCTGAGCAACTCATCTGGGTCCTTCGCATCCGTGTGCGGCGAGAGCGTCGCGATCCGCACATCGATCGGCTCAGCGAAGAACACCTCCACCGCGCGCTCCGCGGCCTTCATTCCCGCGCTGTCGCCGTCAAACAGCAGGATGACGCTGTCGCACAACCGGCGGAGCACCCGCGCGTTGCCGATGGTCAGCGCTGTGCCCAGAGTCGCCACCGCGTTCCGCACGCCCGCCTGGTGACACGCGATCGCGTCCATGTACCCCTCTACAACGATCGCCACCCGCCCGGTGCGGATCGCCTGCGCCGCCTGGTGCAGGGCGTAGAGCGTCGTACCCTTGTCGAACACCGCGGACTCGGCCGAGTTCAGATACTTCGGATCGTCCTCCTCTCGCAGACGCCGTCCCCCGAAGCCGATGATCCGTCCGATCTGGTCATGGATCGGGAACATCAGGCGGTTGCGGAAGGCGTCGTACATCCCCCCGCTGTCGCGGCTCTTCAGGAGCCCCGCGCCCCGGTATGGCGCGAGTTCCAGATTCTTCCGCTGCACCGTCAGCAGCAGGCCGTCCCACTTGTCCGGCGAGGCGCCAAGGGCAAACAGTTCAATCATCTCGGCGCTCACGCCGCGGGCACTCAGCACCGCGCGGGCCGCACGCCCGTGCTCCTCGTGCGCGAGGATCGCGCGGAAGAAGTCGCACGCAGACTGGTTCGCCCCGAGCATCGCCGAGCGCGATGCCTGCTGCTCATCACCAGAGGCCACTTCCCCGCCCGCCTCCGTCCCGCTCTCCGATCCGTGCGACGGTCGCCACGGCGTCAACTTGATCCCCGCCCGATCCGCCAGATGCTGCAGCGCCTCGCGGAAGGACATCTTGTGGTAGTCCATGACGAACCGCAGCGCATCCCCGCCCGCTCCGCAGGAGAAGCAGTGGAAGATCTGCTTGTGCGGCACGACCGTCATCGACGGCTTGTGGTCGTTATGAAACGGACACACCCCAAGGAACTCCCGGCCCTTGCTCTTGAGCGCGAGTTGCTCGCCGATCAGGCGAACGATGTCGGTCGCCTCCAGGACGCGGCGCTTGTCGTCGTTCGAACTGACGGATCGGAGAAGTGAAGTCATACGGAACTAGCCAAGCACTTCGGAACTTCTGCCGGCTCACGCACCAGAAGGTGCGCGCAGACAGCCCACACGAGGAACGCACGCTCGAAGTTGCTTGGGTCTCGAGATCACCAGCCCGAACTGCACAAACCCGGCGCTCGCGCCGGAACACCTCCGAGGCCGAAGCGGCCCGGAGAGCGGGATGGTGTCGCGAGTCGGTCGCCCAGAAAGTGCTGATCCCGGAAGATGGTCGGCACGGACGCCGTATCTGGCCCGATGGATCCTGGGTTGGGCGACCTTCCCAGACTTGAAAAATGTAGCACGGCTTCCGCTTCGGTCAACGTAATCGCTCAAAGTCCCGCCAAACCGCTCAACTTCAACCCTTTACGTCCGATATCTCCCCGGGCCCGGCACCCATAGCCTTCCCGCGATGAGGGTGCAGGTTCGCTTTGAGGGACGGGTCCAGGGAGTCGGCTTCCGCGCCACGGCGGCCGAGTGCGCCCACCCTCTTCCCCTCACCGGCTTTGTCCGCAACAAGCCCGATGGCTCGGTCCTGCTCGAAGCGCAAGGCGACGAAGAGGAAATCGACCTCTTCCTCTTGCGAATCTCGGAACGCATGGGATGCAATATCACCCGCGCCGACCGCACCGATCTCCCCGAACGCGCTGACGAAGAACAGTTCACGATCCGCTCCTAGCCGACCCTCCCACTTCCCACTTCCCACTTCCCCCATGCCACTCCTCCTTTTCGACATCGACGCCACGCTCATCTCCACCAGCGGCGTTGGGATCCGCGCGATGGAGGACGGCGGACGCGAGACCTTTGGCCCCGGGTTCCACTCAATCGGTGTCGAGTACGCCGGTCGCCTCGATCCGCTCATCGTGCGAGATCTGCTCATCGCCAACGGCCTGCCCCCCTCGCAGGCCAACGCGCTCGCCCTGCGCAACGCCTATCGCAAGCACCTCGCGGAGAAACTCCCCGCAACCACCGGCGCACGCGCGCTTCCGGGCGTCCCGCAACTGCTCGATGCCCTCCGCGATCGCGCCACCCTGGGTCTGCTCACCGGCAACTACCAGGACACCGGCTCGCTCAAACTCCGCGTCTGCGGCATCGACCCCGCCCGGTTCGCGATCTCCGCTTGGGGAGACGACTCGCCGCACGATCCCCCGGACCGCTGCCACCTCCCTCCAGTCGCGATGGCCCGCTTTGAGAAGCGCTTCGGCCACGCGCCCGATGCCGCCCGCTGCGCCATCATCGGCGACACCCCGCACGACATTCGCTGCGCAAAACTCAACGGCCTCCGCTCGCTCGGTGTCGCCACCGGCAGTTTCACCGCCGCCGCCCTCCACACTGCTGGCGCTGATCATGTCATGCCAGACCTCTCAGACACCGCCGCGGCGGTCAACTG
Source organism: uncultured Phycisphaeraceae bacterium (assembly GCA_964393765.1). Lineage (GTDB taxonomy): Bacteria > Planctomycetota > Phycisphaerae > Phycisphaerales > UBA1924 > JAHBXL01. The sequence continues at coordinate 1,316 of CAYMWG010000124.1, read as the reverse complement.
GCTTACTTCCTTCCCCTCACGCTAATCCGAGCGAATACCCTCATTCCGGGTAATCCGCCGGTCGCGCGATTCTTGCCTGTTTCCACTCCATCCAACCCGATACACTTCCGCTCGCGGATCACGATTGGGTCCGACGCAGCCCTGCGTCCCAATACACCCGCGAACGCCACGGCCGGACACCCGGAGTCGCCTGCCTCTGCCAGCGGCGAGCGGTGTCGGAACCTTAAGCAAGGACGCGAATGCCCACCGAAACGCTTGAACAGCCTCAGATTGCACCCCCCCCGGAAACAGCTCCAACCGCGCCTGCACGCGAGCGTCACGGCGATGAAGATTCCGCGATCAGCCGCGCCGATGCGCGTCTGCGCATGATCAATCTCGGTGCGGTGCTGGTTCCCATCGGCGGCCTCGCCGTCGCGATGGCCCTCACCTGGGGGACCGCGTTCGATTGGACGTATCTTTGGATCATGACCGCGATGTCCTTCATCAGCGGCTTTGGTATCACCGTCGGCTTCCACCGACTCTGCACACACCGCGCCTTCAGCACCCCCGCCCCCATCCGCTACGCCTTCGCCGTTGCCGGCTCCATGGCCGTGCAAGGCCCCGTCATCGAATGGTGCGGCGCGCACCGTCGCCACCACCAGCACTCCGACACCGAGGACGATCCGCACTCTCCGCACATGGGGCCCGATGGCTCGTGGGGCGACGGCTTTCTGGCCACGCTTCGCGGTGCGTACCACGCGCACATCGGCTGGCTGTTCGCCGGTCATATCAAGGGTCTCGGACGCTACACCCGCGACCTGCGCGAGGACCGTGCCCTCGTGCTCGCCAACCGTCAGTTCCTCTTCTGGGTGATGGCCGGCCTGGTCATCCCCGCCATCGCCGGCGGCCTGCTCACGATGTCCTGGACCGGCGTTGCGCTGGGCTTCCTCTGGGGCGGACTGGTGCGCATCCTCATCATCCACCACATCACATGGAGCGTCAACTCCATCTGCCACCTCTGGGGCAGCCGTCCCTTCGACTGCGGCGATGAAAGCCGAAACAACGTCATCGTCGGCATCCTCGGACTGGGCGAGGGCTGGCACAACAACCACCACGCTTTCCCGACCAGCGCCCGCCACGGTCTCCGCTGGTGGGAGGTCGATTTCAGTTACATGATCATCAAGGCCCTCGCCCTGGTTGGCCTGGCACGCGATGTCCGCGTGCCCGACCGCGAGCGAATGCTCGCCAAGTTGAAGCGGAACAGAAAGCCCGCAGCGCCCGAGGTCATCGTGCTGCCCCGCCTCTCGCCCGCCTCCCTCCGCCACGCTGAACGCGCC
>CAYMWG010000123.1:0-8027 GCA_964393765.1 uncultured Phycisphaeraceae bacterium | reverse complement strand
CCCTTCGCTCTCTCCTTCTCTTTCCGAGCACGCTGGGGACTTCCGGTGCCCGACCACCGAGCCCGAATCTCAGCCGGCGAACTCGCGATCGTCTGCTCGCGTTACGACATTGGCGATGTCCGCACGGCGGTGCCCATCAAGGCCGGGTCGCGCGCCAGTCCCAAGTCCCTGCTCACCACCTCGACCGGCGACTTCCTCCTCAAACGCCGCGCGGCCCCGCCCTCGGGCATCACCGCCGCCGACTGGCTCCACCGCGTTGCCCTCTCCCACCAGATCGTCCTGCACCTCGCCACTCGCGGCCTCCCCGTGCCCGCGCTCCTCGGCACGCGGGACGAGCACAACTCCATGCTCCAGATCGGGGAGCATGTCTACGAACTCTACCGATTCGTGCGTGGGCGCGGGTACGACCGGACCACCGATTCCGCCCGGGCTGCCGGCCGCCTGCTGGGACAGTGCCACAGCGCGCTCCGCGACCTCCGACCGGACTGGCCCCCGCCCCGACGCTCCTATCACGCGCACGCGCGGCTCCCGGTCATCCTCGCCGAACTGCACTTGTCGCTGAACGAGCCCGCGCTCCGCGAGACGACCACCGACCTCGCGGAGCGTTACCTCCGCGCGGCGGCCGCGGCCGATGCCGCCGGCGTCCCGAACCTCCCCGACCAACTCATCCATGGCGACTGGCATCCCGGCAACTTGCTCTGGGCCCGGCCGTCGCCCTCGCCGGAAGTCGCCGCCATCCTCGACTTTGACACCGTCTCCCTCGCGCCCGCGCTGACCGATGCCGCAAACGGCGCGCTGCAGTTCGCGCTCCGACGCCGCCCGATCGACCCCCTTCCTCCTCCCACCAAAGCGCCATTTTCGGTTTCCTTCGACCCTGGGCTCTTCGGTGCATTCTGGGCCGGCTACCGCGATGCCGAGCCCGTTGCCATGCTGTCCTGGCCAGCCGCGGCCATTCCTTCCCTCTGCATCGAAGCGATCATCGCGGAAGTCGCCCTGCCCATCGCCGCGACAGGGCGGTTTGGGCGGTTCGCGGCCCCGGGCGTGCTCCGGCTAGCGGCCCGCACCGCCGCCTGGTTTGAGAGCCAGCACGAAAGCCTTGTCACCCGGGCCACCAACCCTTAGAGTGACGGTACAAACCCTGACCGGCGAAGGTGGTTTCAGGAAAGCGAGGGGAGCGAGCCGTGGAATACGCGATCAACTTGTCCGCACCAATGCGCAGCGCCGTTTCAATGGCGGTGCTGGTCGCGGCGGTGCATTCTGCCGCGGAGCCACCGCCATCGCTCCCGATTCTGAACCTGCCGACCGCCGCCGAGCGCGCCCTGGCGACGCCCGGAGCGGTTGAGCCGACGCTCGATCAACTCGTCGCCGACCTCGGCTCAACAGACTTCCACGCAAGGGATCTCGCGACCCTGCGCCTGCGCGAGGACAAGTCCATCCGACTGGCGCAGATCGAGAACGTGCTCGTATCCGCGGACCTCTCCCTCGAAGCCCGCGCCCGGCTGACCACCATCGCGCGCGAGAAGTTCTCCGCCTCGCCGCGCGCGGCGATGGGCGTGAAGTTCGACCTCCAGACGCTTCCCCACCGCATCGTCATCGACGACACGATCCCCCCCTTCGACAGCACTCGGGTTCTTGAATCGGGCGACATCATCATCGAGGCCGAGGGCGTCCCGCTCGTGGGCACGGGCGCACGCCCGCTGATCCAGGGCCTCATCATCTCTCGCGATCCCGGCGACACCATGACGCTTGTCATCCGGCGCGGCAAGGAGCGCCTCACGCTTCCCGTGACGCTGGGCGACTTCCGCCATCTCGAGAACAACAGCCTCGACGAGGTGCGCCTGTACCGCGCCTGGAAGACCCGCTCCCGCAACTACGACCTCGCCGATGTGCCCATCCGGCCCGAGGTCCATCTCGACGCGTGGCCCGATGCCATTGAACTCAGCCGGCAGAGACAACTCCAGCAGATGAAGGGGCAGCCGCACAGCCCCTCGATGGTCGTACACGCGGGCGGGCGGGCGCGGACCTCGAACCTCACCATCGACAGTTCGTGGTACCCCGCGCAGGCTCGCGGCCTCAACGGCGGGCGCCTCAACGTGTGGGGCGGGGGCGCGAACCCGCAGGCCCTCCAGGCTCTTCTCGACTTCGACGACCCCAGCCCGCGCCCGCCGATGACCCACGCCGATGAACTGGACCGTCTTCGCAAGCGCAGGTTCGATCTGTCGGCGGTCCTTGAGCGCAGCGTGCGCGAGGTGGGACGCCCCTCGATCGCGCCCGGCGAGGCCGCGATCCTGCACGCACGCTCCGGCTCACTCGAACGCACCATCCGCGCGGTCGATCGTCAGATCGAGGCCGTCGAGACCGAGGCCGCGGAACTCGGGACGGCCGCCCAGCCGAAGCAGTCGTCCGCGGCGAGCGCGGAGGAGTGAAGAGAGGCGATAGGCATTGCATCAGGAAAGCAGCCACGCCACAGGGCGACAAAACCGGCGTCTATTGCCTGTTGCCTAGTGCCTCGACCTTTGCCTTCACAATTCCCACCGCCCGCTTCACCACCGCTACGCCCTTGTCCGCCTCCGCGAGTGTGATCGCCCGCCGCGCCTTCGCCACCGCCCGGGCGCGGAACTTCTTTTCCCGGCCCTCGACATCGCTCAGGTTGTCGAACTGGTCGGCGAGTTTCACCAGGCGAGCCCGCCAGTCCGCCGCGGCCAGCCGCTCATCGTAATCCTTCTCCCTCGCCTTCTCCGGCAGGGACATGTTCTTGGTGAGCGCGCCCACGCACCGGGCGACATCTGCCCCAAAGCCGTCCGCGATCTCGTCGTAGTCGGTGCCCGTATCCTCGATCGTGTCGTGGAGGAGCGCGGCGGCAAGGCACACCGGATCGTCGCACGCGAACAGGTCGCGCACCGTCATCGCCACGCGGAACACATGCGACACATACGGAGTTTTGCCGTCGCGCCGCTTCTGATGCTCGTGCGCCCGCGCTGCGAAGCCCGCTGCACGCTGCCAGAGATCAACGCTCGAGTTCGCGGTTTTCATCTACCTGCCCCTGAACGAAGGCTTGTCTTACCCGCCGCTCACCGGCACCGCCGCGCTCACGCTGCCCCACACTCCGCCCTCCGCGCCCGTCAGCCGGCATCGCGAGGGCGAGTGCCCGTGCTCCTCGAACACATACACCTCGTTGGGCTCGCCTAGCGACAGCATCGAGCGCGGCACAAAGAGTTTCGTCTGCGGGCCGACACCCTTGCCCGTGCCCGTCGCCGTCCAGTAGCGGCCGATGTGATGCCCGTTGACGTACAACTGTCCCTTGCTCAGGCCGGCGGCGTCGAACAGCAGGCCCGCGCCCACGTTGTCCTCCTGCGGCGCGGTGAACATCGACCGCCACCAGCACGGCACGCCGCCCTTGCGACCGCCCTTGGGCGGGGCAGGCTCGAAGGCGCTGGGCGCGGGTCGCTCCCAGCGCGCAAACGCCCACTCGCCCTTGGCGGTGGCGCAGTCGACACAGTCAAAGAACCGGACCTTCGCCCCCAGTTCCTCCGCGTGCTCCTTGGTGGACTGCACGAGCGTGATCTGCACCTCATTGTTGCCGCGGGTGAGCGCGGGCAGGTCGATGAAGAGCATCCCGCCGCCGCCCCCGCAGCCGCCCGTCTGGAAGTAGTGGAACGGCCGCCCGTTGACCAGCACGATGCCGGGGAGGCCCGCCGCGGCCGCGTCCGCGCCGAACTCCGGGAGGAGCATCGCGATCGGTGTCTTGCTCCGGTGCGCGATCGTCCACGTCAGACGCGCGGGGTCGGTGACATCGTCCTCCTGCACCTTCCACAGCGGCGCGCGGAACGCCAGCAGGTTCACCGGGTCGCTGGGCACCAGTTTGGGCTTGCCCGGCTTGATCTCCTTGACCTCCCACGCGTGTCCGTAAAGACCCGTGGCCTCGCCAAGGTCCGACCCGCCCGCGACGCGCCCGAGGTTCTCGGCCAGCGCCACGAGCGTGCGCTCGCCCTTGGCGAGCGCCAGCGTCGCCTCGATGTCTGCTCCCGCGCCCACGCCGACAATCCCCGCCTCCGCACCGTCCACGAACAGGTGCAGGCGGTGCGCCGAATGCGGGAAGATCAGCCGCAGGCGCTTGGCCGAGCCGCCGGTGGAGCGGAAGCGGTACCACCCGTAGCCCGTCGGCGAGCCCAGCGCAACAAGGTCCGAGGGCTTCTCGATTACGGCGAAGCGCGGGCCGGTGCCATCGACATACATCTCCTGTGGCGCGCACCCCCACTCACCCAGCGGGACCTTGAGCGCCTTGTGCGGCTTGGCCGGCCCGTGCGCGGCGGCCTGCGGAACCTTGTGCGAGGTCGATTGCCCATCGGCATCGATGTGAATGTACGCCTTGAAGTTCGGATGCGGGGTCGGCTTGCCCTGCGGGTCGATGCCGAGGACTCCGAGGTAGACCCCGGCCTCTCCACCAACGCCCTTGTTGCCGCTCGCCGCGCTCGCGCTGCCGGTGCCGGTGCCGGTGCCGGTGAGCGGCGCGCCGATCGGCGAATCGTTGAGGTGCAGAATGTCCAACTGCGCGTGGTTGGCGATGACCACCGTCATGCCCTCGTGCTCGAGCACCGTCGGCAGCCTGCTCGCCCCGCCCCCGGGGACGGACGCCTCCAGCGGCGAGCCGTTGATCGAGAGTTGGGCCCGCGCGCCCTCCGGACCAAAGCACACGAACACCTTGCCCACCATCGCCAGCGCGCTCATGTTGCAGTAGTTGAGTTGCGACCGGCCCGCGAGTCGCGTGTCGAGCAGGCACCACACCACACGCTCGCCCGCCATGGGCACCGGCAGTGTCGAGCCGTCCTGCAGTAGCAGCGCCGGATCATCGCCACGCGAACTTGCCCTGCCGCCTGCGGCGCGGCCCTCACCCGAGCCGAAAAGGAATGCCACACTGCCCTGCGCGCCCGTGCAGTGGATCACGCTCACACCCGCGCTGCCGCCCCCCCCGCCTTCGCCTGAACTGCCCGGCATGAGCGAGACCTGCGGCGTCCGGCTCTCGAGGTGCGAGAGCACGCGCGCAAACCGCGAGGCGAACGTGCTGATGCGGCGCACAGCGCCGAGCGATGGTCCCGCCTCGCCCGTCTCACTCACGGGCGCGCCCGCGTCCGCGCTGGTCGTCCCGAACGCCCCCGCTGCCAAGGGGGAACGCCCAGCAGTGAACCCGAAACTCGTCCCCCCGGCGAATGGCGTCAGGTTGTACTGCGCCCCGGCCGCTAGAACCTCTGCGATCGCCCGCAGAGCCTCCTGGCCCGATCGAGCAGGGGCTGCCGGCGTTCCCCACGACCGCTCCCGCCCGATCCGAAGGTCCATCACGAGGCGAGGCTGCTCCGGACGCACCCACCCCAACTGCCGCAAGTGCGACAGCAGCCCGTCGTACCCCGACCATGTGTCGATCTCCCCCTCGACGGCCTGCCAGAGTTCATTGGCGTTGACGATCGGCACCGCGAGGCCCGCCTCGCGGTAGTACCTGTCGAGTTCACCCAGATACCCCGTCGCGATCGCATCATGCCCGCACGTCCAGCCCCACTCGCTCTGGATCAACAGCACCGGCCCGCCCCCGGTCGCCGCAGCCGCGCCGCGTTTGGGCGAGGGGCTTACCACTTGGAGGTCGCGCACCTGCTGGGCGAGCGCGGTGATATAGCGAGAGCACGCCTCCAGGAAGGCCTGGCTGTTGGTCCGCAGGCGGATATTGGGCACCCCGAGCAGCCAGGGCGGCAGACCGCCCATGTCCGTCCCGCAATCCACGAACGGGCCCGGGCGCAAGATGCAGTACATCCCCGCCTGACCCACCAACTCGATAAAGTGGCGGATATCGTTCTCGCCCTTGAAATCAAACTGCCCGGGACGCGCCTCGTGTCGCGACCAGATCACCGGCGTTTCAACGCAGTTCAGGCCGCTCGCCCGGGCCTGCTGTATGCGATCGGCCCAACTCGCCCGCGGCACGCGGGCATAGTTGATCCCGCCGCTCACGATCCAGATGCGCCGTCCGTCAAGGACGAAAGACTGCCCGTCGTAGGTGATCGAGGCCATGGGTTGTCACGGGCTCCTTGTTGGCGGAAACAGTCAAGGGGCCGAATCCATCCAGCCTCAACAAGCCCTGTCTCTCAGCGCAGCCGCGATACACCACCCTCCGACCCCCCCCATTTAGCGGCCGCCATCGAGGACAAGTTCCTCAACTTCGTGTCAATCCGCCAACCGTAGGCTGGAACTCTGGATTTCGCAATGAACATCCTCGATCTGCATCGAAATACAACCTATCTTCTGCGATATGCATGACTTCTTCATACCTAACTAAACACCTGCTGTTTTCCCTCAGAACGGCTCTCCCACTCGCCGCGCTGCTCGCCCACGCCGCAGCCTGCACGTCTGGTCTGGAGGGGGTCGATCGCCGAACCAACGCGCTGCTCGCGGAGAGTTCGCGACGGCTCGACGGCGGGGCCATCACCCCGGAGCGGACATGGCAAGACCCCAGCGAGGGGAAGCACGCCAGGTTCGTGGACAAAGATCCGAAGTCCACCAACCCGGCCGCGGATGACCTGTCTTTCAAGGTCGCGGATGAGGCCCGCGATGTCGCCTCGCGCCTCAAGGCTTTGCAGGATGAGGATGCCGCGACGACTCCGGACGCCATCGAAGTCGATCTCCCGGCGGCCCTCAGGCAGTCCCACCTCACCGCGCGCGAGTACCTCTCCGCCGAGGAGGACTACATCCTCTCGGGCATCCGGCTGCTCATCGAGCGGCACCGCTGGGATCCGCGCCTCTTCGCAACCTCGGCGGTGAACGTTGCCGGCGGGTTCGATGACGGCACATCGTCCGCAGCGCTGAGCATCGTCAACGAACTCTCCGTCCGAAAGCAACTCCCCTTCGGCGGCGAGGTTGCGGCCCGGTGGATCTGGCAGGCCAGCGAGGACCTGCGCTCCAGCGCGACCGGACGCTATGTGCAGAGTTCCCGCATCGTGCTCGACGGCTCGGTTCCCCTGCTCCGCGGCGCGGGCTACTCGGCCCAGGAGAGCCTGATCCAGTCGGAGCGCAATCTCGTGTACGCCTCGCGCGACTTCGAGGCCTTCCGGCGCGACCTGTTCGTCGGTATCGCACGCGACTACTTCGCGCTCCTCCAGCAACTCGACGGCATCGAGAGCCAGGAGCAGCAACTCGCTAGTTTCGAGGCCCTGGAGGCGCGTCAGCGCGCGTGGTACGAGGCCGGAAAACTGCCGGAGATCGATGTCAACCTGGCCGCCAACAACACCCTCAACGCGCGCGCGGGCCTGGCCAACCGGCGCGAGACCTACGTCCTTGCGCTCGACCGCTTCAAGGTGCGGCTGGGACTCCCCGTCCGCCAGAGCGTCGTCATCAAGCCCTTCGAACTGGCCATCCCCGAGCCCGACATCTCGATGACCGAGGCCACCGAGTTTGCGCTAGCCTATCGCCTGGACCTCCAGAACCGGCGCGACCAACTCGACGATTCCAAGCGCCAGGTGAGTATCGCCCGCAACAACCTGCTGCCCGACCTCAACCTCGCGGCGGGAGTCAGCCTCCCCACCGACGGCGACGCTCGCGAGGGCGGCGCGGTCTACGAACTCGACGATGTGCAGTACAACGCGGGCCTGACCTTCGGCCTGCCGCTGGACCGCGAGATCGAGCGCCTGCAACTGCGCACGAGCATCATCTCCCTGCGAACCGCCGAGCGGAACTTCGACCGCTTCCGCGATGAACTCATCCTGGATGTCCGAGCCAGCGTCCGTGAGATCGAGCGTGCCCGCTTCAACCTCGTGCTCGCCGAGCAGCGCGTCGAGATCACCCGTCGCCGGCAGGAGGAGCAGGAGATTCGCGCTGACGAGGTCGAGACGCAGGCCCGCGTCGATACCGCCAACGACCTGCTCACCGCCGAGCAGGCACGCGACCAGGCCCGCACCGACCTCCGCAACTCCGTGCTCGACTACCTCGTCGCCACCGGCCAACTGCGCGTCAACCGCGACGGCTCGCTCGACCCCGTGCCGGGGATGGAC
>CAYMWG010000122.1:0-8060 GCA_964393765.1 uncultured Phycisphaeraceae bacterium | reverse complement strand
CCCCATGACCTCTCCGCCCTCCTCGACCCCATCATCGAGAAGCACGATGTCTCCGGCATGGTCGCGGGCATCGTCGTCGGCGATCGGCTCATCGCATCCGGCGCGGCGGGAGTCCGCAAGCGCGGCTCCATCCAACCCGTCACGCCCGACGACCAGTTCCACATCGGCTCGTGTACCAAGGCCATGACCGCCACGATGTGCGCCATCCTCGTAGACCGCGGTACGCTCCGCTGGGACATGACCCTCGCCGAGGCGTTCCCCGACCTCGCGACAAGGATGCACGCGGACTACCGACCCGTCACGCTCGCGCAGTTGCTCAGCAACCGCGCCGGCGTTCCCGCCGACCTCACCACCGACGGCCTCTGGGGCAAACTCTGGAAGGCCGAGGGCACCCCCACCGCCGCGCGGCGGATGCTGCTCGAGGGCGTCGTCACCCGCGCGCCCGAGTATCCGCCCGGCACAAAGGACGTGTACGCGAACACGGGCTTTGCCATCGCCGGTCACATGGCCGAGACCGTCACCGGCAAGTCCTACGAGGACCTCATGCAGGAGGCGCTCTTCGCCCCCCTTGGCATGACCTCCTGCGGCTGGGGCGCGCCGGGCACACCCGACAAGGCCGACCAGCCCTGGGGCCACGGGCGCTACGGCAAGCCCGTCAACCCGCTGCCAAACACGCCCGACGGGCGCGGCGCGGACAACCCGCCCGCCATCTCCCCCGCGGGCCGCCTGCACTGCTCGCTTGCCGACTGGGCGAAGTTTGTGTCGCTGCACCTGCGGGGCGATGCGGCCAACCCGAACCGCCACGCCGCTCTACTGCCGAAGGAAGCCTTCGACAAACTCCACACGCCGCCCGATTCGCTGAGCGCCTACGCCTTCGGATGGTCACGCCCGGCCCGTCCATGGGCAAAGGGAAGCGCGACCAGCCCGGGCCATGTGCTCACGCACAGCGGCAGCAACACCATGTGGTTCGCCGTGACATGGATCGCCCCCGAGCGCGACTTCGCCGTGCTCATCATGTGCAACCAGGGCGAGCGGGGCGACAGGGCGTGCGACGATGCCGCCGCGGCACTGATTCAGGAACACTTGAAGCCCCGCTGATCGCCCCCCACGCCCACGATGAGGGCCGCCGCAGCGGCCGAATCGTGGGCTCTATTTGGTCGGGCTGCTTACCGCTGCGCGATCGTTCACACCTTGACCGGCTCGCTGTGCTCCCGCATCCCCGCCAGCGCACGGCGCAGCGCGCCGCTGGGCTGCGGCTTGTTTGCCGCCGCGGCGGCCTCCGCGTCCGCCGCGTCGCTCGCATCACGCGCATCGCGCGCGTGCAGTTCCTCGTGCGACGGCCCGGCCCGGTCGATGCCCAGGTCGTGCGCGCCCTCGCCGATCTTTTCCGCCTGGATCTCGCCCTTCTCGCCGACCTGGTCGAGTTTCACCGTGACGCGCTTCGAGACGCCGCGCTCCTGCATCGTCACGCCGTACAGCCGGTCCGCCGCGGCCATCGTCCGCTTGTGGTGCGTGATGACGATGAAGTGCGAGTGGTCGAGGAACCGCTGGATCACGCGGCAGAACCGCTCGACGTTCGCCTCATCGAGCGCGGCATCGACCTCGTCGAGCACGCAGAAGCAACTGGGCTTGCTCTTGAAGATCGACAACAGCAGCGCGACCGCGGTCATCGTCTTCTCGCCGCCGGAGAGTTGGTTGATCGAGCGCGGCTCCTTGCCCGGCGGCTTGGCGATGACCTCGACGCCGCTCTCCAGCCAGTCGATCTCGTCGGTCTCAATCTTCTCGCCGTTGGGGCCTTCCTTGATGAGCGGCATGAGCCGGACCTCGGCCTTGCCGCCGCCGAACAGTTGGCGGAACATGCCATCGGGCGCCGCGAAGTGCTGCTGGATGGTCTCGAACGTCTCCTTGAAGCGCTGCTCGCTGGCGACGTTGAGTTTCTGGATGAGTTCCGTCAGCGCGACACGCGCCGCGTCAAGGTCCGCGACCTGCGCGATGAGCGTGTCGTTGCGGGCTGCGAGCAGCGCCTCCTCCTCGATCGAGTCGAGGTTGACGTTGCCCAGTTCCCTGATCTGCCGGCGCAGTTCGTCTATGGACCCGGCTGCCGCGGCGGCATCGACACGCACGACCACCACACGCGTTTGGGACTCTGGTCCATCCTCGCCGATGAGGCTCACGCTCAGTTCTTCGGCGAGCATCGCCATGTACTCGGCGTGCTCGATGGCGAGATCGAACCCGAGGTCCTGGGCGCAGCGCTCCTCCAGACCCTCGCGCTTCACCTCAACCTCGCGCCGCGAGATCTCCAGACTGTTGTAATCGCGCTCGACCACCTGCGCCTGCTGGCGCGCGATCGCAACCTTCTCGCCCAGTTCCTGCGCGAGTCTCACGGCCTGCACCAGGCGTCCGCCGACAGCGCGGAGTTGCTCGGTCGCCTCCGCGGCCTCCTTGGCAGTCGCCTCGATCTCCCGCTCGCACTCTGCCAGGGCCTGCTCGTGCTGCGCGAGCGACTGGGCACGCTGCTCGGTCTGCGCCCGCAGGTGGCGGGCGCGGCGCTGGGACTCATCGTGCGCATCGTCGAGGCGTGCCTTCTCTCGCTTGGCCGCGGAAAGAGCCTCGGCCGCGCGACCGGCCTCTACCTTCGCGCCAGTCAGCCGCTCCGAGGCGGCATCGGCCTCTTTCTGCGCGGCTTCGATCGCGGCCTCAAGTTCCGCCGCGGCGGCGGCCTGCTCCTCGTACAGGCGACGCAGACTCTCGGCCTTCTCGGCTGTGCCGGCCTGCTCGGCATCGAGCCTCCCGCACCGTACGGTCAGGTCGCTGATCTCCTGCGAGAGCGAGCCTTGCTCTCGGGTCAGGCGGGCGAGGTCCGCGGCCAGCCGCTCGGCTTGCGCCTCGTGCGCCACCTGCTCGCGCTCGAGCCGGGCCAGACGCGTCCGGAGTTCGCCCTCGCGCTGCGAGGCGAGCGCCGCCTGATCGTCGACTCCCGCGAGGATGGCCCGCTCGGCCTCGAGGCTCGCGCGCGATTCGGAGACGCGCGTGTTGAGTTCGAAGAGTTCGGTGGCGCGCTGCAGCACGCCGCCGGCCCCGCCGCTGCCACCCGCCTCCGCCACGCCCGCATCCATGCCCATCGGCCCGGCGACAACGCGACCATCCGCCTCCATCACGCGCCCATCGGCGGTGACGAAGCGTGCATCGCTTGCACCGGTCGTGGCGCCGAGCAGGATCGCGGAGTCGAGATCACGCACGAGGAACGTGCGACCCAGCAGGCGGTCGAGCAGCGCGTTGGTTCCGCCGGGCGCACCGGGAGCGGGCCGGACCACATCGCGCAGGCGCGAGATATGCCCGTAGGCGCCGCCGATCACGCCGACGACATCGCTCCCGACAGGGCCAGCCTGGGGCGACTGCGCGCCCGGGGTCAGCATGGGCAGCAGCAGCACACGCCCCGGGAGTGTGGCAAGTTCGTCCGCGGAGGGGATATCCAGCGGTGAGGAGACAATGAGCGCCTGCAGGTTCGCGCCGAGGGCCGCCTCGACGCTCGCGGCCTGCGACTTGTCGGTCTGCACAAAGTCGGCCAGCACGCCCAGAACACCGGCAAAGGCTCGCGCTTCACAGCGCGCTTCGAGCACGAACCGGACCGCTTCGCCCAGCCCGGCGTGCGCATCGTGCATCTCCTGCAGCGTCGCGCGCCGGCTGTCGATACGGACCAGTTCCTGCTGCTGCTCATCGGCGGACCGCGCCAGGCCCTGCCGGTCAGAATCGAGCCGCTCTCGCGCGGTCGCCGCGAGCGTCAGCGAGGCCTCGGCGTTCGCGATCTCGGCGCTTGCCCGCGCGCACGCCGCCAGCGCATCCTGCTCGCGCTGGGCCATCGCCTCCTGCTCGGACTTGGTCGTCGCGGCCTTGCCGGCCAGGCCCGCGAGTTGGTCTCGCATCTGCGAGGCGCGTCGGCGGTCGCTCTCAACTGTCGCGAGGAGCGCGGTGCGTTCGCGGTCGATGTTCGCCGCGCCCGAGCGTCTCTGCGCGTGGCGCGCCCGTGTGTCGGCCAGCGCGGCGTGGGCCTGGCCCCGCTGGTGGGCGAGGTCGCCAAGTGACGACTCGGCCTTCGCCAGTTCCGCGCCCAGACGGGTCACCGCGGCTGCCTGCTCCTCCGCGGAGCGGCGGACCTCCTCGATCCATTGCTCCACCGCGCCCATCTGCTGAGCATCCGAAGCGGCCTGAAGCCGCGCCTCCGCGATCGCCCCGGACGTCATCTCCCGGCGCTGCGCGGCCTGTGCCTGGGCGTGGTGCGCCGCCTGGAGCGACGACTCCGTGCGGCGCTGCACGCTCGCGTGCTCGCCCTTACGGATCTCCGCCTCCTGTTTGCCCTGTTCGAGTTCGGCGAGCATCTCGTGGGCGCGCTGGCGCTTGCCATCGAGTTCGGACAACTGGCTCGTAAGACCGGACAACCGCTGGCGCAGGCCGTCGTACTGGTCCAGCGCGATCACGCTCCGCAACGCGCGAAGTTCCGCGTCCAGCGACTTGAACGTCCGGGCCTTGAGGGCCTGGCCCTTGACGATCCGAAGTCGCCGCTCGGTCGAGGCGAGTTGCTCGCGCGTGAGCGTCAGGTTCTGCTCCGCCCGATCGAGTTTCCGCTCGGCCTCGATGCGCCGGGCCTTGTACTTGGCGACACCCGCGGCCTCCTCGAAGATCGTCCGCCGCTCCTGCGGGGAGGCGAGCAGCATGGCATCGACCTTGCCCTGCTCGATGATCGAGTAGGCGTCCGCGCCGATACCCGTGTCAAGGAAAAGATCGACAATGTCTTTTAGGCGGCACCGCTTGCTGTTGATCAGGTACTGGCTGGTGCCATCGCGATAGAGCCGCCGCTCGACATCCACCATGTCGGCATCGATCGGCAGGGCGCGGTTGCGGCCCGCGCGCCGGTCCAGCACCGAATCGACCGGGTCTTGTCCGCCGCCGGCTATCGCGAGCGCGACGGGCGCGGCTCCCCCGGCTGGCTCCTCACCCGCCACCGGGGCATCGCTTACCACCGGGGCCAGCGCCCCAGCCGACCTCTGCACGAGCGGGTTCTCAAACGAAAGCGTCACCGCGGCCAGGCCAAGGGGCTTCCGCCCGGCCGAGCCCGCGAAGATGACGTCGGTCATTTCCTTGCCGCGGAGCGACTTGCTGGAGCGCTCGCCCAGCACCCACTTCACCGCGTCAACGACGTTGGACTTGCCGCACCCGTTCGGGCCGACGATGGCCGTCACCGGCTCATCAAAGGTGAACTCCGTGCGATCGGCGAAGGACTTGAAGCCGTGAAGGGTCAGTTTGGCCAGACGCATCGCGCGGCAACCTCCATGTCGCCCCCCCCCCATTCCCCGGACCCTGATTCTCCGGCAACTCCGCGCCGGTTGGCGAACGGGCAGGATAGCAGATTTCTTCATCGACCGGAAGCCCCTTGCGACGATGACAAGTGCGGGAAGTACGGGTACCCGAGACTCGCGGCGTGCGCGATCTTTTCCACACTCTTGGCGGGTCCGATGGCGACCCGACGCATTGACCCGCGTTTGTGCTACAGTGCGGGCCATGCTGCTGACGCTCGCCGCCAGCTCCCTCCGATCGAAGGTCTGGCTCAAGCCGGGCAAGCCCGCTGCCGGGACAATGGCACTGCGCGATCTCCCCCGCCACGCCCGCGAGAGCCTGGGCCTGCACGGCCTGAATATCTCTACGGACATGCTGGCCGGAGCGGACCTGCCCCGCCTTGATGAGTTCCGCGATGCCGCTGACAAGGCCGGCTGCCCGTGCCTGGTGCTGATCCGGCCCGAACCGCTCCCGCTCTTCGGCTCGGATGACAAAAAGGGCGACGACGCCATCGTCCGGATGACCCGCGTGGTGCAGGCCGCCCACCGGCTGGGCTGCAACTCCGCCGCCCTCTTCATCGCCCCCGACCCCGGCGACGGCGATGACGACGCCTTCGACCTCGCCGCCGAGCGGCTCCGCAAGATCATGGCCGCCGCAGAAAAGCGGGAGGTCAACCTGCTCATCGGCTCGTCGCGCGGCCCCACGGCTGAGCCCGACCGCCTGACCGACCTCATCAAGCGCGTGGGGGGCTTCCGCATCGGGACCTTCCCCGACTACCAGACCGCCGCCGCGGCACCCGACCCGCTGACCTACCTCCGCCGCCTCTCGCCCTATGCCTCGGCCGTGACCGCCTCGACCATCGGCTTCAAGGCGACAAAGAAGGGTGTCGAGCACCAGGGTTATGACCTTGTGGCCTTCACCAAGGCCGTGATCGCCGTTGGATACACCGGCACGCTGGCAATTGATTACCGGGGTGATGGTGATGTGGACGAGGGCATCCGCCATTCGCGTGCGGTCCTAGAATCGGTCATTGGCGTAGAGGGGAACGACACATGAACGCTCCGACCATCGGCCATCGTGGAGC
Organism: uncultured Phycisphaeraceae bacterium; assembly: GCA_964393765.1. Classification (GTDB taxonomy): domain Bacteria; phylum Planctomycetota; class Phycisphaerae; order Phycisphaerales; family UBA1924; genus JAHBXL01. Next base: position 1,645 of record CAYMWG010000122.1, on the reverse strand, counting down.
CTCCCCTTCTACCGCCCCTCTGCCCTCCTCTCCGGTTCGCGTGCAGGCGATCTTTGAGGTCCAGGACATGTCCAAGCGTCCAGCGACATCGGGCGCTGCCCGCGATCATGCACCCCATGCATCGCGACTGATCGTCACCATCGATGGGCCGGCGGGAACAGGCAAGTCCTCGGTCGCGCGGGTCCTTGCCAAGCGACTGGGCCTTGAGTTCCTTGATACCGGCGCGATGTACCGGGCCGCGGCCGCCGTGGCTTTGGATTCAGGCATCCCGCTCGGGACACCCGACGAGTTGGTGCAGACCGTCGCCGCGCAGGACATGCGGTTCGACTGGAAAGCGGACCCGCCCGAGTTGATCTGCGGCGGACGCTCGATGATGTCGCGCATCCGCGAGGCCGATGTCACCCGGCTGGTCTCGCCGGTCTCGGCCATTCCCGCGCTCCGGCGCGACATGGTGCGAAAGCAGCGGGCGATCGGCACTGCCCACCCGCGCCTCGTCACGGAGGGCCGCGACCAGGGCTCGGTGGTCTTCCCCGATGCAGACATCAAGTTCTATCTTGATGCCTCCGCCGAGGTGCGCGCGAAGCGCCGCTTCGAGCAACTCGTCGCTTCCGGTGCGATCCGCGGCGACGCGGCCGAACTCGCAACGCTGCACAGCGAGATTGTCGCCCGTGACCTCTCGGATTCGACGCGGCGCGATGGTCCGCTGACCTGCCCGGAAGATGCAGTCCGGATTGATACCTCGACCCTGACATTCGATCAGGTCGTCGATGCCCTCGAAGAGCATGTGCGGAGCAGGGTCCGGATCGGTTAGTTCCGCACTTCCGCACCGATGCCGGACACCACGACCACGCCGCCTCCCCCCCCCGCAACGCCCATCCAGTTCGGACGGAACGATGCCGCTCCCTCCGTTCCATTGCGCGCATATGGCCTGCGCGGCCCCGACCCCACGCAGCCCCTGTGGCAGGTCATCTTCTATCGTTCCTGCTACTGGATCGTGATGCTGCTCACGACGATCCTGTACCGCTTGCGACTGTACGGCGTAGGCAACGTACCACGCTCGGGCTGCGGGGGCCTGCTGTTAGTCGCCAATCACCAGTCGTTCCTCGATCCGCCACTGATCGGCATCGCCCTTCGCAGACGCAACATGGCCTCGCTGGCCCGGGAGAACATGTTCCGCGTGCCGGGCCTCCGACAACTCCTGCTGGGCCTGGGCTCGATCCCGCTCCGGGAGACCGAGGGCGACGCGGGCGCGATCCGCGCGGCGATCGCGGAACTCCGGAAGGGCCGGGTGATGCTCATCTTTCCCGAGGGCAGCCGTAGTTGGGACGGAGAGATCAAGCCCTTCAAGCGCGGCGCGTGGCTGCTGCTGTCGCGCGCCAAAGCGGATGTCCTGCCCGCGGCGGTCGCGGGCGCTTTCGACGCCTGGCCCCGCTCGCAGAAACTGCCGTCGTTGCTGGGCTCGCGAGTAGGCGTCGCGTTCGGCAGGCCCATTCCTTACGCGGAACTCAAGGCCCTCGGTCCGGAGGCCGGCCTCGCCCGCCTGCAGCGCGAGGTCGAGGCGCTGCACGAGGAGTTGGTGGGGCGAATCGGCGTGGCCCACTGACCTCACTCTAACTCCCGCATCCACCGCCACCCCCCCCGCAAC
>CAYMWG010000121.1:0-8060 GCA_964393765.1 uncultured Phycisphaeraceae bacterium | reverse complement strand
GCCGATGCGCGTGTGTGTGTGGGACGCGGGGATCGGCGCGGCGGGCAGTGCAAGTTCAAGGCGCGTGTGAGTGTGTTCGTGCGGATCGTGGAACGAGAGACTTGGGTATGCGCAGCCGTGTGGGGGATGCGTGAGAGCGAATCGCCCCCCGTGGTTTACTCGGGCTCTTCCTGCGAGCGGTCGCGCCCGTTCTTGCTCTCGAGCATCTTGCGGAGGTACTGGTTCTCGCGCCGGGTCGCCTCGAGGTCAAAGACGAGGTACTTCACGCTCAGGCGCAGGTAGTCGAGCGCCTCCTGGAGTTCGTTGACCGTCTTCTTCATGCGGCCGTGCCGCTCCTTGGTGTCGTCGGCGAGGGCCTGGATCTGCTCCCGGGCCGGGTCGGGCAGACCGTCGAGTTGCTGCATGAGGTCGGTCAACTTCGCGGTGAAGTCCTGCTCGTTCATGTTCGAGGCTCCCTTATCTGTGGTTGTGTGGTCGCGGGGACGGACAAGGCGGGGCGTGCGACCGCAGGACACCACAACAACAGCCGGGCCGAGGGGGTCCGGCGAGCCGTGCCAGCGCGCGAAAGTGCAGTTCTCGGCCGTGATAGACGGTCGTGAAGGCCATTCCCGCGAAGCGGGGGCGGTTCTATGAGACTCAGTGCCCGGTTGCGGGCACTAGCGGTCGTGCGGTTGGTGCGGCGTGTGGCCGCGACTCAACGGAACACGTCCATGCGGCGCAACGCCTGTTGCGCGCCGATGGGGGCGGAGGCCAGGGCCTTCTGCAATGCGGCGGCGTCCTGCTTCTTGAAGTCGAGCACGAGTTTCCTGAGGTGCTGGTCGCGGTTGACGGTGAACCGGTCGAAGGCCTGCTCGAGGTCGTGCCGGCTGAAGAGGGACATGGGGTCGGCCATGCCGGTCTGGACCGAGGCCCAGTCGAGCAGCACACCGCCCTGCTTGCCGAAACGGTACAGGTCGAAGGTCGCCTTCATCCGTGCGGCAAACGGCATGAACGGGTCGCGTGCGTTCTCGGGCACGCGCGTCAGAGCCTCCTTCACCTGGTCGGCGGTCCGCGAAGCGACCTCCGCGGTGAAGGGGTCGGGCTCCGCCGACGCCGCCTCCTGCGCGGCGATCGCGGCGTGTGCGTGCGCGATGCTCGCCTGGTTGGCCGGAAGCAGCGCGGCGAACGCGGTCGAGAGCGTCTTGAGCCCTGCACGCTCGAAGCGGATCGTGAGCATCTGGCAGGGCTGGCCCTCGTGCTGGGCGCTCGCGGCGGAGGAGATCACGCCGGTTCCCCACTCCGGGCGCTGCGCGTGAACGATGCGGTCCCCGAAGGCCCATTGCCGAGTGGTCGTCATCACCTGTTGAGTTCCTGCAAATCTGCGCTGCCGCCGGTTGGATGTGGCGGGTCCGCTCCGGCGGATCCGCGGCTTCCCGGTGCGCGGCTGCGCGTGTGAGTCGAAACACGGGGTGCCGCGTGTGCGGGAGCGCGTTTGCTCACCAGTCACCGCCGCACACCATCGATAACACGATCGAACGCCCCCACCTCCTGGATCCCAGCCCCACGCGAGTCTGCACGGGTTGCCTTCATCCCGCCTCACGCAGCATACCGCCAAGCATCCATACGGTGCAAGCGCTGCAATGGATCGGCTGGCGGAAGGTGTTGACTTGCAAATGGCCGTCCTGTCCCGGCCCCCCACTATAGCCGAGTGTTTACCAAACGTGAAGGCCCGGCTTGCCCGCAGGGTGGCTGGCCACCTATTGTTCCTGCTGCGCTCGGGCGATGTGGATTTGGGTCACCAGTCGGCCGCGCGTTGCCAACCGCCATCAGGAGGCACCCAGTCCATGATCGAAGCGCTCAAGAGCGATGCCATTGTCAACAAGTATGGCGGCCGGTTCAAGTTGTGCGCGCTGATCCAGCGGCGGCTGGTGCAGTTGATGGAAGGCTCGCGCCCGATGGTCGATCGGTACGGCCGCTCGGACCTTGAGATCGTGATGGAAGAGATCATGCAGGGGAAGTTGGGCCTGGAGTTTGATACGGCGACGGCGGGCGATCTGGAGAAGATCATGCCCGGGTACAAGCAGCGCTGAGTTTGGCCCGCATTTTTCGTCCGCTCCCCGCGCTCCCCACCCCTCCCGAGGCCGCGAGCCGAGGGCCTGTCCGTGAACGACGCCTTTACATCTAAGCGCGTGCTGGTCGGCGTGACCGGCGGGATCGCCGCGTACAAGGCCTGTACGCTGGTAAGCCGCCTTGCGCAGGCGGGTGTCGAGGTCACGGTTGCGATGACCGCCGGCGCAGCGCGGTTTGTGACGCCGCTGACGTTCGAGGCGCTGTCGGCACGCCGGGTGTACACCAGCCCGTGGGAGGAGGCGGGCGGGGGGGGCGACCCGCAGCACATCGCGCTGGCGCGAGGGCTTCACGCGGCGATCGTCGCGCCCTGCACGATGGACTGCCTGGCGCGCCTGGCGATGGGTCGGGCCGACGACGCGGTGACGCTCATGCTCGCGTCGATCGACCGGGCCAGGACGCCCGTGCTGCTCGCGCCCGCGATGAACGCGGCGATGTGGTCGCAGCCCGCAACACAGCGCAACCTGGCGGTGCTGCGGGCCGACGGCTTTGTGCTGGTTGGTCCCAACGAGGGCTGGCAGGCGTGCCGGACGATGGGGCCGGGGCGGATGTCCGAGCCGGAGGAGTTGCTTGAAGCGCTGAGGGAGGCGCTGAAGCAGCGGAAGAAAGAGCAGGAACACGGATGACCCAGATGAAGAACAGATGGGCCAGATGGGATCGTTTCAATCTGTTCCATCTGTGAACATCTGTTCGATCTGTGTTGCTGTCTTTGGTAGGACCGGATTGTTGAGGGCCGAATGACTACGACACTCGACCTCACCGGCGTGCACTGCCAGATGTGCGTGAAGCGCTTGACCGGCGCGTTCGAGGCCGTGCCCGGTGTGACTGCGGCACGGGTTACGCTGTCGCCGCCGCGGGTCGGATCGGTGGGAGTGCAACGCAACAAGCAGGCGATCCGCTGCGCGTGCCTGGGCACAGCACTGAACCTTCCCGATGACCACCGTGACGCTGGGTGAGGATTTGGGGATGGCGGCGATGCCCGCGGCGATGCAGGTGTGGGGGATGTGAACTTCTTCAAACAGACTCCGAACTGTTTCGCTCCTCCCCAGTGCAATCGCGGCATGAGTCGAGCGTTGGACTGGGCAACGAACGACGCGATAGCCTGCCCGGGCGCGATGTTCGCAGACGAAGGAGTTTCACATGCCTGTTCGACTTCTCATCGCGGCGGGATTCGCGCTGGTTTCCGGCCTCGCGCTCGCATCCGACTGCACGCGGACATCGGTCGGCCGGACGCCGATCGACGATCTCGGTGCCGGGCTCTACCTCGGCCAGTACCAGGGGGGCTTGTTCCCCAATGGCCAGAACACCCCGCCGCCCGGGCACGACACGATGGGGTGGTCTCGGGGGCTCGCGGTCGAGCCGCTCGACACGGCGGGGAACCCGGACGCTTCGGGCAAGTATGTGATGGTCTCGATCGGCATGTCGAACACCACGCAGGAGTTCTGCTGCCACCCGACGACGTTCATGGGCCGGGCCGCCGCCGATCCGGACGTGAATCATTCGACGCTGGCGATCGTGAACGGTGCGGCGGGCGGCCAGTCGGCCGCGACGTGGGACTCGCCGACGGACGCAAACTACAACCGCGTGCGCAACATGGTGCTGGCACCGTTAGGCCTGAGCGAGATGCAGGTGCAGGTCGCCTGGGTGAAACTCGCCAACCCGAACCCGACGGTCTCGCTCCCGAATGCGAACGCGGATGCCTTCACGCAGGTGACACAGATCGGCAACGTCGTCCGGGCGCTCAGGACGCGCTATCCGAACCTGAAGCAGGTGTTCCTCTCCAGCCGCATCTACGCCGGGTACGCCGACACATCCACGCTCAATCCCGAGCCGTACGCCTACGAGAGCGGTTTCAGTGTGAAGTGGGTGATCGAGGCGCAGATCAGCCAGTTGAACGGCGGCGGGATCGACCCACTCGCCGGCGACATGAATCCCAACACGGTTGGCGCGTGGGTTTCGTGGGGTCCGTACCTGTGGGCCGACGGGCTTACGGCGCGGAGCGACGGGCTGACGTGGGCGTGCTCGGACCTGCAAAGCGATGGGATACATCCGTCCCCCGCCGGGCAGGGAAAGGTCGGGCTGATGTTGGTGGACTTTTTCCGGGACTCGTCGTACACGCGCGCGTGGTTCCGCGGCACACGATGCGCGGCCGACTACAACCTCGATGGCGTGGTCGGCGTGCCGGACATCTTCCGCTTCCTCCAGACGTGGTTCCAGGGCCGGCCCGAGGCGGACACCAACGACAATGGGTCGATCGACGTGCCTGACATCTTCGCCTTCCTGTCGCTGTGGTTTGCGGGCTGCCCGTGACACCAATCATCGAGCAGAAGCTCGATGCCACAGGCCCCTCCCTCGGGGAGGGATTCAAGGTGCCGGCTCGCCCGCGGCATCCTCCTGTGCGTGCAGCGACTCTTCGGCGTGTTGCACCGCCGCTCGCATCGGCGAGGCGGCCTTCGCGGCCTCCTCGCCGCCCTCGGCCTGCCATTGGGCGGCCAACTCGCGCATTCGCGCGACCTGCTGCGAAGTGAAGTGGTTGAACTCCGTCAGGATGTCCGCAATGGTTGTGCGGTGGGTGGGGTTCTCGGCGATGCGGAGGAGGGCATCGGTTCGCACGGGCGACGGCGCTTGCGGAATGTATCCCAGCATCTGGGCGATCTGCATCGGTTTGGAATAGCGTGGCAACGCGCCCGGGAATGCCCGCCACAATCTTTCGCTCTGGCAGTCTGATGTCACCAGCGCCAAGATCGTCTCGGAGATCATCTCGGGGGTGCCAAAGTGCAGCGCGTCAACGGCCGCGTCGATGACGCGCTCATCACGGTGGCTTGCAAACAGCAACCGCGACAGCGCTTTGGCGCGGACGAGGGGCGATTCGTCCGCCAGCGCCCGCTTTTGCCACTGGGACAACTCAAAGTCTTCGCGGAACCCCGTCATGTAACGCGTGGCGGCCAGGCGGACAAGCGGCTCCGGGTGCGAGGCGAGTTCGAGCAACCGCGATGGAACAGGTTGGGACCGCGGCTTGCTGCCTGGAGGGACATTGATGCGGGCACCGACGATGGACCTGATCGCCATCTGATCGCCGCTTAGCAGGGCACGGTCGAGGATCGGGCGGGACTCGGGGTCGTCGGGCGCATGGGCCGCGAGCCAATGCACCGCAGCGAGAGAGACCAATGGGCTTGTGCTGCTCGCATGACCGGCGATCATTGAACGCACGTCGGGAAGGTCGCGCTTGTCATCCCACACGAGGGCAATGCCGCGATAGATCAGGCTCCCATCGGTTCGCTCGCGGAGGCAATCGCGGGTTGCCCAGTCGGTGAGCGTCCTGCGAAGCCATCCCGCGTTGCGCCTTCGGGTCGAAAAGCCCTCTTCATTGATCCGATCGGTGATCTCTTTCTGAAGCGCTGTGCCGCCGCCCGAGAACGGCGCGGAAAGCACGATCACGACATCGGGCAGGAGTTTGGGCCAGGTCCCGTTGCGGACCTTCGGCACTATCCCGGTGGACGCGCCGATGAGCAGGACGATCGCGGCGAGCGCGACGAAGGACCAGCGCCGCCGGGTCCTGTAAAGGCGGCTTGGGGTCGCGATGACCTTACCGCACTCCGGGCAGGTGGACGACGGGGCGCCGGAAAGGTCGTACCAGCACTTGGGGCAGCGTTTGCGGCCGCGGGAGCGATTGGCGAAGAGCGCCCAGCAGCACAGGATGAGGGCGGCGAGCACGAGGGTCGCCGCGAGTCCCCAGAGCACGAAGTCAACGACGTCCCCCGTGAAGCCCGCGCCCGTCATCACCTCGTACACAAGGCTCGGGATGAGCGCTGTTGCGATGACGGAGAGGCCGGCGAGCACGCCCAGCGTAAGGAAGCGCGTGCGCGGAATCGGCGTTGTGCGTTTCGTGTAGACGCCGAACCGGATGAACAGCCCGATGCCCGCGCCGATGAGGAGCCAGAAGATCCACGAGTTGGCGGGCCAACTGAGCATGGTTGAACTCTAATGAGGAGCGGGGACATACAAGCCCACCCCTTGCCCCTCCGGTGGCACCGGCCTTCCGGCGTTGAGACACCAATCATCGTGCAGAAGCTCGATGCCACAGCAACGATCAACTCCCCCGCCAGGTGTCGTAGACCCAGCGGATGGTGTCGCCGGGCGCGAGGGGCGTTGCGCCGGGGCCGCGCGTCGAGAAGGTGTCATTGACGAAGAACTGCCAGTTCTTCTTCGTCTTGCCGGAGCCTTGGTTCGTCAGGTCGTCGATGGCCGTGACGAAGGCGGTCTCGCCATTGCCGGTGGAGGCGGCCTTGACGCCGCGGGCGTGGGCCTTGGCGGCGATCAGCGCATCAAAGGCGGTGAGTCCGGGCGTGTGCGGAAGCGTGATGAAGTGCTTCTGCACGCCGTCGCCGTAGTCGATGATGAGGCGGATGCCCGTGGTCGCGGCGGTGGGTTGGTTTGCCGGAGAAGCGGGCACAACCGGCTGGGTGGTCACGGTCGCCATGCCCGCGAGCGCTTCGGCCGCGGGGTCGCGGACCAGGCCGCGGCTCGCAAGGGCGACGACGAACAGGCCCGCGGCGAGCACAACCAGGACGCTCAGGAGGTTGCGGAGCGTGTGGCGCGTGGCGTTGCTCATGGCGCGGGCTCCGTGGGTGCTGGCTTGGGGACAATCCACGCGAGCGCGTCGAGGTGCTCGACCAGGGCGCGGGCGTGGTCGGCTTCCGGCGCGGCCTCATCGATGAACACCGCGCGGCGCTCGCCCGCGATGCAGAAGGAGACAAAGTAGCCCCCGCGGCCCTCGGTGCTCGCGCCGATCTCATCGAGCGTGGGCAGGCGGGCGGTGCGGCTCGGGTGGTCGGGGTCGGCAAGGCCCGAGTCTCGCAGAGTGTGCCAGAGGCCGGTCCACTGTGTACGCGAGAGTTGGCGGGTCTGCGGCGGAAAGGTCTGCTCGGTTGCGCCGTAGCCGATGGCGACCCGCAGGATGGCATCGGCCTCGACGACGTAGCGGGCCGGGCGCGGCCGGTTCGAGCGGTCCGCCTCGGTGCGGGCGTTGATGAGCGCGCCGAGGGGGATAGGCCGCATGACGGTCACGGCGAGCCAGAAGTCCGCGGGCGGGGCATCGGCGAGCATCGCACTTTGGGCGCGCTCGGCGCGCGAGGGGCCACAGGCGGCAAGGGCGAGGGTGCAGAGAAGAAGGCTGGCGAGTCGCACGGGGGGGAGTGTAAGCGGGAGAGGGGGGAGGGTGCGTCGGGACGAAGGCAATGAGGCATCAGGCATGAGGCATGAGGCACCAAGGCACAGGAACGCGACGGTCCCCGTCTACGCTTGCCGACCATGAAGATCTCCGTCCGCTGGCTCAACGAGTATCTGGAACCCGCGACCATCACCGCGGACAGCGCGGAGGAGACGCTGACGTTCGTGGGCTTCCCGATCGAGTCCGCCGAGGAACTGCCCAACGGCGATGTCCGGCTCGATGTCGAGGTGACGAGCAACCGCGGGGACTGCCTGAGCCATGTGGGGTTGGCGAGGGAGATCGCCGCGGCGACGGGACGACGGCTGCGATTGCCCAAGGGCGCGGAACCCACGCCGATAGGCGGGGCGGAGGCGGGCGAGAGCGTGTCGGTCGATAACCGGGTCACGGATGTCTGCCGGATGTTCACCGCGCAGGTGATCCGGGGCGTGAAGGTCGGGCCAAGCCCCAAGTGGCTGGTCGATGCGCTCGCGGCGGTCGGGCAGCGGTCCATCAACAACATCGTGGATGTCACCAACTATGTCGCGCTTGAGTATGGCCAGCCGACGCATGTGTTTGATCTCAACGCGCTGGGTGGGGAAGGTGGAGAAAGAGCAGCGCGGCGAGCGAAAGTGGTTGTTCGATACGCGGGCAAGGGCGAGAAACTCGCGCTGCTCGATGGCCGGACGATCACGCTCGTTGGCGATGAGGTCGTGGTGGCGGATGGAAGGGATGGGGGGCGGGCGGT
>CAYMWG010000120.1:0-8408 GCA_964393765.1 uncultured Phycisphaeraceae bacterium | reverse complement strand
CCCCGGCCCGCTTGCCGAACACAACCAGGTCCGACAGCGAGTTGCCGCCGAGCCGGTTGGCCCCGTGCAGCCCCGCCGCGACCTCGCCCGCGGCAAAGAGCCCCGGCACCGTCGACATCTGCGTGTCGGCATCCACCCGCACCCCGCCCATGATGTAGTGCGTCGTCGGCCCAACCTCCATCGGCACCTTGGTGATGTCAATGTTCGCCAACGTGATGAACTGGTGGTACATGCTCGGCAACTTCTTCTTGATATGCTCGTCGCTCTTGGGAATCTTCTCCTTGATCCACGCGATGTCGAGGAACACGCCCCCGTGCGGGCTGCCACGACCGGCCTTGACCTCGCGGTTGATGCAACGCGCCACATGGTCGCGCGTCAGCAACTCCGGCGGCCGGTTCGCGCCTTTGTCCCCCGTGACATACCGCCACCCCTCCGCCTCGTCCTTGGCCGTCTGCCCCCGATAGTTCTCGGGGATGTCGTCGAACATGAACCGTCGGCCGTCCTTGTTGCGCAGCACCCCGCCCTCTCCGCGGACGCCTTCGGTCACGAGAATCCCGCGAACGCTCGGCGGCCACACCATGCCCGTCGGGTGGAACTGCACGAACTCCATGTCGAGCAGGTCCGCGCCCGCGTTGTACGCGAGCGCCTGCCCGTCGCCCGTGTATTCCCACGAGTTGCTGGTGATGCGGAACGCCTTGCCCACGCCCCCTGTCGCCAGCACCACCGCCTTGGCCTTCCACAGTCGGAAGCGGCCGCGCTCGCGGTCGTAGCCCAGCGCGCCGACCACGCGATCACCGTCCTTGAGGAGCGACACGATCGTCATCTCCATGAACACTTCGATCCCCTGATGGATCCCGTGGTCCTGGAGCGTGCGGATCATCTCAAGGCCGGTGCGGTCGCCGACGTGCGCGAGCCGCGGGTACCTGTGCCCGCCGAAGTTCCTTTGGAGAATCCGTCCGTCCTTGGTCCGGTCGAACACCGCGCCCCACGCCTCCAACTCGCGCACGCGATCGGGCGCTTCCTTGGCGTGCAGTTCGGCCATCCGCCAGTTGTTCAGGTACTGCCCGCCGCGCATCGTGTCCGCGAAGTGGACCTTCCACGAGTCGCGATCATCGACGTTGGCCATCGCCGCGGCCATGCCGCCCTCGGCCATCACCGTGTGCGCCTTGCCGAGAAGCGACTTGCACACGAGCGCGACCGTGCAGCCCGCCGCGGAGGCCTCGATCGCCGCGCGGAGCCCCGCGCCGCCCGCGCCGATCACCACGACATCATGCTCGTGCGTCTGGAACTGGTGCATGTCAAATGATCCTGAAGTCGGTGATATACCCCATCGAAACCATCCGAATGTAAAAGTCGGTGAAGCCGACCCAGAACAAACTCACCCACGCCCAGATCATGTGCCGCCGGTTCAGGCACGAGACGCAGTCGTACGCGGTCTTCCTCGCGTTCCCACTCCCAATACAGTCCGCGCGCCCGCCCACCAGGTGCCGCAGCGAGTGGCACCCAAGCGTGTAGCCGCCGAGCATGATCGGGTTGATCGTCATGATGAGCGACCCGATGCCCACGCCGAACCCCCATGTCCCATCGGCCCCCGCGAACCGGTACGCCATGATCGCGTCCCACGCAAGCAGGAAGATGAACGCGATCGCCAGGTACAGGAAGTACCGGTGGATGTTCTGGATGATGAGCGGGAACTTCGCCTCGCCGCGATACTTCTTGCCGCGGAACCCGGGCTCGCCCACCGAGCACGACAGCGGGTCCGCCCAGAACGCCTTGTAGTACGCGCCGCGGTAGTAGTAGCAGGTGAAGCGGAACCCGCCGGGCGCCCACAGAATCAGCAGCGCGGGCGAGAACGGGATGAACGGCGGCCAGATGCTCAGCAGCCATTGCGGCGGTTGACCGAACCATCCGTGCCCCGTCTCCGGCAGGCCGGGCACCTCGAACAGCAGCGGCGAATAGAACGGCGACAGATAGTTCGCGCCTCCCGCGTGGACGAAGAAGTGGTTGCCCTGGAGCGCCGCCCACGTCGAGTACACGATGAACGCGCCAAAGCCCAAAAACGTCAGCAGTGGCGCGACCCACCACGCATCCGTCCGCTGCGTCTGCGCCAAGGCCTGCGGCTGCGGGAGTGGAATATCCGCTCGAGACATGGAAGCCCTCCGGCCATCGACCCGCTCCCCGCCCGCCATCGACCGGGCATCATACCGGGCATGGTGCGGGTCCGAATATCGCTACCCGCCAGTCCCCGCCGCCGCAACAATCTGCATCGCCATCACGATGAACGAGGCCGATCCCAATGCGACCATCATGTGCGTGAGCAGGCCCGCCGCCCGTCCTTTGAGTTGGCGGTCCCAGCCAATCGCACCGCCAAGCAGTGCCGCAGCGCCCAGCCACGCGCCCGCGTCGAGCCATGTTTCGGGTGCGTCGATCATCGCATCGTCCGTCACACAAGCCGCTTCAGCGCATCGGCCTTGTCGGTCTTCTCCCAGGTGAAGAACTCGATCTTCGTACCCCGGTGCTCGCGCTTGACGCGGTCGTAGTACTGCCCGCTGACGCACTTGCGCCCGAAATGCCCATGACGGGCGGTGGGCGAGTAAATCGGCTTGCGGAGTTGCAGCGTCTCGATGATCCCCCGCGGCGTGAGCGGGAAGACCTGCCGGATCGCCGCGCTCATCTTCGCCGGGTCCGACTTCTCGGTCCCGAAGCAATCGACGTACACGCTCGTCGGCTCGGCGACGCCGATCGCGTAAGACAGTTGAATCTCGCACCGGTCCGCCAGACCCGCCGCGACCACGTTCTTGGCGATGTACCTCGCCATGTACGCGGCGGAGCGGTCCACCTTTGTCGGGTCCTTGCCCGAGAACGCGCCGCCCCCGTGCCGGCCCATGCCGCCGTAGGTATCGACGATGATCTTGCGCCCCGTCAGGCCCGTGTCGCCGTGCGGCCCGCCGATCTCGAACCGCCCAGTGGGGTTCACATGAATCTTGATCCCCGGGTTCCACAGTTCGCCGATCACCGGCTTGAGGATGTGCTGGACGATCTCGGCCTTCAACTGCTCCTGCTTCTCGTTCCACATCGGGTCGTGCTGCGTCGAGAGCACGATCGTGTCCACGCGCGCCGGCCGATTACCGTCGTACTCGATCGTCACCTGGCTCTTGGCATCGGGGCGCAGGCCCGGGATCTTCCCGTCCTTGCGGACGTTGGCCTGCTGCTCGATCAGCCGGTGCGCCAGTTCGATCGGCAGCGGCATCAGGTCCGCCGTTTCGCGGCAGGCATACCCGAACATCATCCCCTGGTCGCCCGCGCCCTCGCGGTCCACGCCCTGAGCGATGTCCGCCGACTGCTTGTTGAGAGCGACCAGCACGCCCGCCGAGTCCGCATCAAACCGCATGTCCCCGGAGGTGTACCCGATCTCGCGGATCGTCTCCCGCACCAGTTCGGGGATGTTCACATAGGTGTTCGTCGTCACCTCGCCCGCGACGACCACGAGTCCCGTGCAGCACAGCGTCTCGCACGCGACCCGCGAGTACGGATCGTCGGCGAGCATCGCGTCGAGAACCGCGTCCGAGATCTGGTCGGACACCTTGTCCGGATGGCCCATCGAAACCGATTCGGAAGTGAACAGACGCGTCATCGAGGCCATGGCGAGAACTCCGGGGATTGGGCTGAGCGTTTACCCCGATTGACGGATAAACGGGTGGCGTGTGAAGAGGCAATGGCAAGTGTAGCGACTGCTCCCGCACCCGCCGGACCGTCTACAGCCCTCACCGGACGCACAGCCCGATCGTCACATGGCCCACGGCAGCCGCACCGAAAATGACTTTCGTGGCCGGATCGCGGTGCCTTCATTTATGCATTTGCTGCTTTGCTGCTTTGCCTATTTGCGGTACCCCGCCCCCCTATCCTGCCCACCTATGGCCAAGAACGGCAAACCCGGCCTCACCTACGCCGCGGCGGGCGTGCAACTCGAAGCCAAGGACCGCTTCACGGACTCCCTCGCGTCCATCATGCGCCGCACGCACGGCCCGCGCGTGATCCCCAACCCCGGAGGTTTCGCAGGCCTCTTCCGCCTCGACTACAACAGCCGCCTCTTCGCCCGCAACTTCAAGGACCCAGTGCTAGTCGCGTGCGCTGACGGTGTGGGCACCAAGTTGAAACTCGCCGCGCAGGTCGGCAAGTTCGACACGCTCGGCATCGATCTCGTCGCCATGAACGTCAACGACATGATCGTCCAGGGCGCTGAGCCGCTGTTCTTCCTCGACTACATCGCGGTCCCCCGGGTCGACTCGGCGATGCTCACCGACATCGTCAAGGGCATTGCCGAGGGGTGCAAGCAATCCGGTTGCGCACTCCTCGGCGGCGAGACCGCCGAGATGCCCGACGTGTACGCCCCCGGAGAGTTCGACCTCGCGGGCTTTGCCGTCGGCGTGGTGGAACTCGCCCGCGCGGTCAATGCCGAGCGCGTCGAGAAGGGCGACATCGTGCTCGGACTCTCCTCCAGCGGCATCCATTCCAACGGCTACTCGCTGGTCCGCAAGATCGTCGAATCCGCCCGGCTCGATCTCGCGAGGGTGTACGCGGAACTCTCCCCCGGGTCGAAAGCAACGAACCAGCAAAGCAGCAAAGCAGCAAATGGGAAGAAGGCCCGTGGAGCGGGCCACGCTGCGCCCACACTCGGCGAGGTCCTGCTCACACCCACGCGCATCTACGTCGATCCGATCGTCAAACTCCTTCGCGCCTACCGCGTGAAGAAGGTCATCACCGGCATGGCCCACATCACCGGCTCCGGGATGGAGGGCAATCTCTGCCGCGCCCTGCATAAAAAGGTCGATGCACTCGTCCATCGCGGCTCGTGGCCCGTGCCGCCCGTGTTCGAGTTCCTCCAGCGCCACGGCGATGTGGACACCGAGGAGATGTACCGCGTCTTCAACATGGGCATCGGCTACTGCGTGATCGTCCGCCCGAGTTTCGCGGACAGCATCAAGGATCGCCTCGAGAAACTCGGCGAGTCCGTCCACATCATCGGCGAGATCGTCAAGGGCAAGGGCGATGTGCGGTGGGGGTGAGCATCTTTCTTCGCCTCATGCCTGATGCCTGATGCCTTCTTCCTATCCGCTACTCGCCTTCCTTTGGACCGGCGGCACCAGGTGAACCCGCATTTTCATTACCCGCATCTTCCGCGAAGTACTTGTCGATCGGCGTGAACGCGTAATACTGCTGCGTGCGAGTAGCATTCGCGGCCGCACCCGCCAGCGGTCCCTTCCCGTTCGCCGCTTCGATCAGGTCCCGCACAAGCCCCGGCGGAAAGCCCTTCTCCCACAGGTGCTTGATCTCCGCCGCTTCGAGCCGAGCACGAATCAACACCGTGGTCTCATTGGGCATGATGTCCCCAACCGAGGACTGGCCCAACTTGCACACCCATAACTGCCCGCCCTGCGCATCGGGCGGCTCAACTCCCCGCGGCAGGTGTACCACGATTACATACTGGTTCTCTCCCTTCACCGGGATAGAGATCGACGATGCCCACTGATAGCCCCGCGGCGAGTCAGGGTCCATGTACCACTGGTTGAGCGTGCCGATGCCCGCCTGCTTTTTCTCCCAGTGCTCACGGAATGTTCCCTCCGCCGGCACCGGCCACTGCACCGAGCCGACGCTGACGGTCCCCGGTCCGGGAAGCCCCGCCATCGGTCCGGTCCAAGCCGCGCCGGTGCCCAGCCCAACACCCATGCCCGGACCGCCGGCCATCGCCGCCCACCTGTTCACCAGGTGCCCCACCACAAGCACGCCCGCCGCGCCAACGCACAACAGGACCACCGCGGCGATCCACCCGACGCTGCCCGAACGGAACATTTCTCCCTCGATCCGCTTGCCCTCGTTCATGGACGCGCCCCTTCCATCGGCAACCGCTCCGTCACCGGTTCCCCCATCGCCTCGATCTCATGCACCGGCCCGGCTGGGTCATCAACCTCTCCGCCCCGCCGGGGTCGCATGGCTGCCGCAGCCGCGCGCAGCACCGCCCGGGCGGCCTCGCCCGCATCCTCGGCGTGCTTCAGCGGAACAAACCACGCCGTCCTGCGCGTGTCGGGGCAGGTGCGCTCCCGCGCGAGCAAGCCCAGCACGTCCACTTCGTTCCGCCCCATGATTTCCTGCGCAACGCCTTGCGCCCACGTTGACGCGACCCGCCACAACTCGGCGGCAGCATCCTCAGCCGCCTCGCCTCCGTTCTTCACGTTCACGTCCGCGAGCCATCGCACAAACCCACGCTCGCAGCACGCCACCCGTGCCCACCCCTCCTTCACCGACCGCCACACGATCAGGAACCGGAAGTCCTCGAGCCTCCCCACGCGCTGGCCACTCGGGCCACCAAGTTTCTTCAACCGATCCGCCTGCGCGCGGTGGCGGGCTGCGCTCTCGAAGTCTTGCTCTGATGCAGCAGCCCGCATCGCCGCCTCCTCGACGCTCAGAAGCGCTGCCAGGCCGCCGCCGGTGACGGCCTGCACCGCTGAGGCCACGCGCGACCGGTACGACGCCATCGTCTCGCTCCCGTCGCACGGCGCTGCGCAGCGGCGCATCTCCTTGTACGCGCACGCCTGCGCACGCGGCGCAAGCACCAGCAGTCGGTGCTCGCGGCACAAATCAAACGCATCCACCACCCGCTCGATGAACCGGCCCGCCGAGTCCTTGTCCGCGAATGGGCCGAGGATGCAGCCTTCTTTTTCCGCCGCATCCTGGACCATTCCCTTTGCGGTCGAAGTCGAGCGCTGCGCGACTGATCCAACGGCCAGGTCCGTCTTGCTCCACTCCGGGAACTCCGCGTGGGCATCAATCTGCGCCCACCACGACCGCCACCGCTCCGCGACGAGTTTCGCCGCGTGCGGCATCAACGCCTTGGCCAGCAGCAGGTACACCAGGTCCGCCTCGAACGCCGAGCCGCACGCAACCGCCCGCACTTCCCGGACAATGCTCCGCAGGTCGGCTCCGGCCCGGACACCCCGCTCCGCGGGCGCGAGTTTGCGGCGCGTCAGAGAGCGGCAGTCCCCCGTCGCGGCCATGAACACCGATCTACTCACCGTGCCCGTGCCACTGACCTTCAAGTCAGTGTTCTTCACTTCCTCCCCACCCAGCATCACCACGACGCCGCGCGAGGCCGGCAACGCCAGCGCATCCGCCGCCGGATCGACTCCAATCACGACTGAATGTGTGTATGCCTCGGCGGGCCAGCCTGTCAGCACGCCTATGGCGGGTTGTGGGAGCATCATCGCCCTGATGCCTTTGGTGGGTCGGCACTCCGTGCCGGCTTGCCCGACCTGATGCCTAAGGTGCAGGGCACCGGGGGTGGCCGCGCCGACCGTTAGCCCACCTGCGCCTCGCCTACCGAGATTCCCGAGATTCGCGCCTCGAAAGCCAGTTTGCCACCGGTAACGCCCTGCACGTCGCAGACAAAGCCCCGGCGCGACCACTTCACTTCCTGGCAGAGCAGCAGCAGTTCGTTCCCCGGCACCACCGAGTTGCGGAACGAGCAGTTGTCGATCCGCGTGAACGCCGCGAGCAGCGGCTTTTCCTGTCGCGCGTTGTAGAGATACGCGGAGAGTTGCGCGGCCGACTCGACCATCAGCACGCCCGGATACATCGGCTTGCCGGGGAAGTGGCCCGACACCCAGAACTCCTCCGGCCTGACGATCTTCAGCGCGACGCTCCGGCGGAAGTCCGGGCTGACCCAGAGGATGTTGTCCAGGAGCGCCATATCGCCGCGATGGGCCATCCGCGTGGCGATGTGGGCACGGTCCCGGGACCTTTGCGTCAGGTCGATCGCTTCGAGGTCAAAGAGCAGGCCCGCCGGGGCAACCCCGGTCCCAGCCCCCCCTGCCGCCACGGCCGCCCCAACCGCACGCGATGCGCCTGCGACGGCCAACGGCGTTCCGGCGGTTTGCGTTGCTTTGTGTTCAAGGCTCTGAGCCACCGTCTGGCTCATCCCGGCTTTTCCTCTTTTTTCCGCTGGTCCAGGATCGCCGTTCGGATCTCTTGCGCGGCCTCCTTCACATCCTGCATCGACTGACGGATGCGCGTGCCAGCGGCCCGGTTGCCGCCCATGGCCTTCTGCATGTCGTCATCGATCTCCGCCAGAATCTTCTTCAGTTTGTCATACGCTTCCACAGTTGACCCTCGCTGTTCCGCCCCGCTGCCCCAAGCCCGCTGGATGAAGTATACGACCTGCGGACGATCCACAAGTATCGAACACCTTACAAAAGTCGAATATCAACGGCCGATGAATTTGGGACTACACCCCGTCCCCATCAATCCACCCGCCTGAGATCATGGGCCGCGTTTCGCCGTAGCAGTACGTTGTCATGCGCTTGATGGGCGGTGAGTACATGTGCAGCGTGACCAAGTCCCCACCCACCCCCCTC
>CAYMWG010000119.1:0-8414 GCA_964393765.1 uncultured Phycisphaeraceae bacterium | reverse complement strand
GCCGTCGATGACATCTTCGCGTTCCTGTCGGCGTGGTTCGTTGGGTGCCCGTGACGGATGGTGGAAGCAGGACGGATGTCGGATGTCGCGGCGATTGTGTCGCTACGGCAGCGGAGTCGAACCCTCCCCCCGGCCCCCTCCCCTCTGGGAGGGGGAGCATCTATTGCTCGGTTGCGCCATCCTCCTGCTCGATCAGCCGCTCCAGCGCGGGGTGGCCGGAGCGCTTCTTGTGCGAGAGCAGGCGCACCACGAGCGGCGGCACCATGGTCTTGAGAGGCGAGAGGTCGCGCCCCAGAGCGGTCACCTGCTTGATGAGGCTGCTGGAGGTGTAGGCGAAGTCCTGGCCGGCGACGATGAACGCGGTCTCGAGTCCCGCGACCTGGCGGTTGGTGAGGGCCTGCTGGACCTCGCTCTGGAGGTCCGACAGGTTGCGGATGCCGCGGAGCAGGACGGTTGCGCCGACCTGTCGCGCGAAGTCGACCGTGAGGCCCGAGAACGATTCGACGACCACCTCCGCCTCGTTGGGCTCCTGAGTCTGGATCTGCTCAACCAGCGTCTGGAGCATCTGCACGCGCTCGGCGGGGGTGAAGAGCGGGTCCTTGCCGGGGTTGCGGCCCACGGCGACGACGAGGCGGTCGAACAGGCGGCGGCCGCGGCGGATGACGTCAAGATGGCCGTACGTCACCGGGTCGAACGAGCCGGGGAAGACCGCGATGTGGGCGGTGGGCGAGGCGGCGGTGCGGGACTTGCTGCTTCGGCTGGTGGGCATCGCGGCAGTGTACGGCAACGTCCGGGAATGGGGCCGTTGCGAGGCAGGGAGGTGCAGGGGGGATTGCCCAGAGGGAATAAACCGGCGGGCGCGTAGCGCGTGATCGCGGCATGGTGGTCGCCCTGCCGCGGGGATCGCATTATTGGGGCTGGGTTCGCAACCCCGCCCTCGGCGGTCGCGGCGGCCCGACAAAGCGATTTCCACAACCCTCGTTGTTCTGTGAAAGGCCCGTGTCGGATTGCCTCCCCGACACGGGCGCTTTCGTTTTGGAAAAAAACAGACAAGAGGAACTCAGAGGAGCAGAGAGAGCAGAGAAGAGCAGAGGGGACGGGAAGTGGAAATGCGGAATGCGGAATGCGGAGTGCGGAGTGCGGAGTGCGGAGTGCGGAGTGCGGAGTGCTTATGGAAATAGGGCGCGGTTCTGAAGACTTTTCACCTGCCTCCCTCTGCCTCCCTCTGCTCCCCTCTGCTCTCTCTGCTCACTCTGAGTTCCTTCCGATGGTCCGCCGATCAGCCCGTATCATGCTCGCATGGCCCAGGACCGGATCGCCGAACTGACCCACGACCTCATCCGAGCGCACGATCCCGAGATCGCGGACCTGATGGCGCGCGAGGGGCACCGCCAGGCCACCACGCTCGAGCTCATCGCCAGCGAGAACCACGTCTCGCCCGCGGTGATGCACGCGATGGGCTCGTGCCTGACCAACAAGTACGCCGAGGGGTACCCGCCACCGATCGGGACGCGCTACTACGGCGGCTGCGAGTTCCACGACCGGATCGAGACGATCGCCATCGAGCGTGCCAAGTCGCTCTTCGGGTGCAGGTTCGCGAACGTCCAGCCGCACTCGGGCGCGCAGGCGAACATGGGCGCGTTTCTGGCGACCATGTCACCGGGCGACACGTTCGCCTCGCTGCTGCTCAAGGACGGCGGGCACCTGTCGCACGGGATGAAGATCAACTTCTCGGGCATCTTCTACAAGCCCGTGCATTACCCCCTGCACTACGCGAAGGACCACCCGGAGTTTGAGCGCATCGACTACGACGCGTGCGAGCGCGTGTGCATGGAGCACCGGCCCAGGGTGCTGCTGTGCGGATATTCCGCCTACCCGCGGGTGATCGACTTCGCCCGCTTCCGCGCCATCGCGGACAAGTGCGGCGCGCTGCTCGTGGCGGACATCGCGCACGTCGCCGGGCTTGTCGTCGGCGGGGCGCATCCCAGCCCCTTCCCGCACGCGCACATCGTCACCACCACCACGCACAAGACCCTTCGCGGCCCGCGCGGCGGGCTGATCCTCACCAACGATGAGGAACTCGCCAAGAAGATCAACAAGGCGCTCTTCCCGGGCGTGCAGGGCGGGCCGCTGATGCACATCATCGCCGCGAAGGCCGTGGCCTTCGGCGAGGCGCTGCGCCCCGAGTTCAGGGAGTATGCCAAGCGCGTGGTGGCGAACGCCAAGGCGCTCGCGGCAGCGCTCACGAAGCGTGGCTGCCGCATCACCAGCGGTGGCACCGACAACCACCTCATGCTCGTGGACCTGCGACCCAAGGGCGCGGAACTCACGGGGCAGGACGCCGAGGACTGGCTCGGACGCGCGGGAATCGTGTGCAACAAGAACGGCATCCCCGAGGACCCGCGCCCGCCCAAGTTCACCAGCGGTGTGCGGCTCGGCACGCCCGCCGTCACGAGCCGCGGCCTGGGAACGGGCGAGATGGAACTGATCGCGGGCTGGATCGACCGCGTGCTGACGAGCGGCGGGGATGATGCGGTCGCCAAACAGGTGCGGGGGGAAGTGGGTGCGCTGTGCGAGAAGTTCCAGATGCCGGGATAGGAAGGGACCCAGAGACGGAGGGATCGAGGGAAGGCATCGGTGTCCCCTGCTTTTATTGGCAGTTCATTGCAGCCTTATCCGTCTGCGCGAGTCTGTGTCGCAAGTCGCCAGCAGGCCCGACGCGGCTCGCGCGGGCTGGTCCGGGCGTTTGGAAACCGCGAAGATCAGCGGCGTCGCGGGCTTTGCTGGAGCGGAGCATGTGCGCTGGACGATGTTCAGCGCAGGCATTGATTACTTGGAGGTCCCCATGGGCAAGCCTCAGGAAGCAGATGACATTCCCGTGATGCAAGCCGGCGCGATCCCCTACCGCGTGACACGCGCGGGGGGCATCGAGGTGCTGCTCATCACCAACAACGCGGGGCGGTGGATCGTCCCCAAGGGCGGGATCGACGCGGGGCGCACGGCCGCGGACCAGGCGGTGATGGAGGCGTTCGAGGAGGCCGGAGTCGTCGAGGCGATGGTCGAGGGGGAGATCGGCGAGTACGAGTACAAGCGAGGCGGGCAGCGGCACCATGTGCGACTGTTCGCGCTGCTGGTGCGCGAGGTGGCCCGCGACTGGGAGGAGAGCCACCGGCGCGAGCGCGAGTGGGTCACGCCCGAAGAGGCGGTCGGGCGCGTCAACTTCGACGGCCTGAAACAGGCGATCATGCGTGTGGTGGAGAAGCGATCCGTGGCCAAGCGTGCCGCGGCGTGAAGCGGTCGAAGGCAGGAATGCAGAGCGAGCAGAGGGCAGACGATGGACATCAGAGCCCGGAGCGCAAGCGACGGGTTGCGCGGGCGGTGTCGGACGCCTTCAAGAAGTTGCTGCACTTGCGCTCTTCGTCGGGCTTCGTCGAATGCGTAGGGCACAACCCGTCGCTTGCGCTCCGGGCTCCGGTCTCACCTGTCGCTTAGCCCAAGTTGCCGGGCGCGGTGCCTACGCCGACACGATGTTCTTTCGCGAGCGGATGCTGCGAAGCGCGTTGCGGGTGTCCACGATCAGGCGTGAATGGCGGGCGATGAGTTTCCAGTCGTACGCGCTGTGCGCGGTGCTGACGACCACCGCGTCGTAGCGCTTCAGCGTCGCCGGGGTCAGCGGCACGCTGGCCATCCTCAAATCGTGCCGGCGCATGCGGTGCGTCCTCGCGACGTGCGGGTCGTTGTAGTCAACCCTTGCGCCCAGGTCGCGCAGTTTCTGGATGATCTCGAAACTCGGGCTCTCTCGCACATCGTCGATGTCGGGCTTGTACGCAAGGCCAAGCACGAGCACGCGCGAACCTTTGACGGCGCGCCCCGCGCCCTTCCCCCCCCGCTCGTTCAGTGCCTCGATCACCCGCGTCACCACATAGTCGGGCATCGCGTGGTTGATCTCGCCGGCGAGTTCGATGAACCGCGTCGGCAGGCCCACCTCGCGCGCCTTCCACGTCAGGTAGAACGGGTCGATCGGGATGCAGTGCCCGCCCAGCCCCGGGCCGGGATAGAACGGCGCGAAGCCGAAGGGCTTGGTGCTCGCCGCGGCGATCACGTCCCACACGTCGATTCCCATAGCCGTCAAAAGCACCTTCATCTCGTTGACGAAGGCGATGTTCACCGCGCGATAGGTGTTCTCCAAAATCTTGGCGGCCTCGGCGATCTCCGCCGTCGCGACCGGCACGACCGAATCGAACGCCGCGGCATAGAGCGCCGCCGCCACGCGCCCGCTCGCGGCGTCGATGCCCCCGACCAGTTTGGGGATGGTTCGCGTGGTGTAATCGGCGCGACCCGGGTCCTCGCGCTCGGGGCTGGACGCCAGAAAGAAGCCGCGATCCGACCCGCACTTCAGGCCGGTGGTGAGCAGCCGGGGTAGCACCACATCGCGCGTGGTCATGGGGAAACTGGTGGATTCGAGGACGATGAGTTTTCCGGGCGACAGCACCGCCGCGATACTGTCGGTGGTCTGCTCGACGTAGGAAAGGTCCGGCTCCATGTGCTGGCCGAGGGGCGTGGGCACGCAGATCAGGATCGCATCGGCGGCACGGAGTTGTCGGTGGTCATCGGTCGCGGCGAACCGGCCCGTGACATTCATGTGCCGCACGAAGTCGCGCCCCAGGTGCCGGAGGTAGCACCGGCCCTTGGTGAGCGATTCGACCTTGGCCGGATCGACATCGACGCCCAGCACCCTGAACCCCGCGTCCACGAACACCCGCGCCAGGGGCAGGCCGACATAGCCGAGGCCAACGATCGCCACGCGGGCGGAACGGTCAGCGATCTTCTTGAGGAGCGTCATAGCGGCAGAATACTCCGCCCGCGGGAAGATGGCCCGGCGAACCCTACAGTTTGCGAATCATGGAAACGACCGCCGAGAACCCGGGTGAGCCGATGATGCCTGAATCCCGCGAGGGATCTGGTCCGGGTACCGGAATCGCGCCGGATACGGTGGTCGAGACACGCCGGGACCGATCGGCTCGCGCAGTGCGGATCGCAGTCCAGCGCAGCGCGGGTTCCGTGCGAACGCACATGGGACGATTGACCCGCACCACCATGGCCTTTGCCCGTAGCGCGGCGATGCGGCGACCGGCCGCGCCGAAAGAACATGTTGGGGCACCCTCGGCTCCTGTCGGGGCTTGGCGAACCCATCGCAAGGCCCGGCTTCGGAAGTGGGCGGCGGGCGGGTTGTTCGTGCTGATCGTCATCGGGACCGCGGCGGGCCTGACGGCGCTGGCGCTCTCGCAGGATCGGCCGACATGGTGGCGGAGCGTCAACGCCAAGGACCCGGCTGTGGTGGCGGTGGCGGAGCGGCTCGAGAACGCGGTGGCCACGATCCTCACGCAGGCCCGTGCGCCGAGCGAGAGCGGCGAGCAGGCGCAAACGTGGACAGTGCGCGTGAACTCTTCGGATGTCAACGCGTGGCTCAATGCGCGCCTGCCGACGTGGATGGAGAGCCGCGAGGATGTCCACTTCGACTGGCCTGAATCGCTCCAGGAAATCCGGATCGACTTCCGCGATGGCCTGATCCACATCGGCGCGAAGGTGTCGGCGGCGAAGCGCGTCGATCCGGACACGCGCAGCGGGAACTATTTTTCCGCCGCGATCGAGCCCGAGTTCAAGGCCGACGGCTCGCTGTGGATGCCCGCGCGGTCGGTGGCGCTGGGGCGGCTGAGCGTCCCGGCGAGTTGGATGCTCCGCGACTCGGCGGGCGGGACGGGCACGGATCGCGTGCCGGAGGAACTGGCCAAACTGCCCGAGACGCGCGAGGTGCTCGCCGCATTCGCGGGGCGGCAGGCCGTGATGACCAACCCCACCATCAAACTCGGCGATGGCCGGCGCGTCAAGGTTCTGGCGATGACCGCGGCGGACGGCAAACTGGCGATCACCTGCCAGACGATTTTGCGTGAGCCGTCGCGCGCGGACGCGGGCGCGGCCGGTCGCCTGTCGCCCGGCGACACACAACCGACGGACGGGCCATGAGCGCCGCCTCAATCAACGTCGCGAGTTTGCAATCGCTGGGCGCGGTCGAGCGCCGTGAGACGATCGTGCGCGCGGGGGCGGAGGTCGAGCGCGGCGGTCTGGTCGCGGTCCCGACCGAAACGGCGTTCGTCCTCGTCGGTTCAGCGCGGAACGCCGCGACGGTTGAGAGGCTTATCAGCATCGCGCGGGGCGCGGGTAGTAGTCGCGTGCGCTCGCCCGTGTGGCTTGCGCCGATGCTCGACGGCGCTGGTGGTGTGGAGCGCGAACTGCGCGAGGTTGGCGGTGTCGGCCCCTTTACCTCGCGCCGGCACCGGCGGCTCCTCCACCGTCTCACACCCGGCCCGGTGATCGTGCTTGTCGAGCCGGACGATGCCATCGCCCTGGAGCAGGTCATCAAGTTGCTCGGTCTTTGTAATGGCGCTGCGGACGACGCCGGGCGGATCGCGTTCCGCGTGAGCGGGCACGCCGCGGCGGCCGCGCTCGCCGCGCGGGTCGCGGGACCGATCATCTGCGTCGAACTCGCCCACGGCGGCGAGGAAGCACGAACCGCCGACGAGGCGCTTGCATCCCTCGCGGCCCACGGCATCGATTCGGCGCTGGTGCTCGACGACGGGCCTGCGCCCAAGCGCGCTGGTGCGACAGTGCTGCTGCTCCGCGCGAGCGGCGGGCATGAAATCCTGCGCGAGGGCGCGTACGAGGCACGCTTCATCGACAAGCAGGTCCGCCAGCGCGTGCTGTTCGTGTGTACCGGGAATACCTGCCGCAGCCCGATGGCCGAGTCGATCGGCGCGTGGCTTGCCGCGCGAGCGTCCCGCACCGGCGGCGGCGGTGATGCGAGCACCGCCTTCGAGTTCTCCTCTGCCGGTGTCGGGGCCGTCCCCGGCGCGGGCATGACACCCGAGGCCGCGGCGGCGCTGCGGGGCTTGGGCATCCCCCCCCTCCCGCGCCCGCACTCCGCCACGACTCTGACCCGTCGCGCCATCGCCGAGGCGGACATCATCCTGGCAATGACACGCTCGCACGCCGCGGCGGTGCTGGAACTTGAGCCGGGTGCTACTGACAAAGTGCAAACTCTCGATCCGCGCGGGCGTGACATCGCGGACCCCATTGGGCAAGGCTCTCGGGTCTACACTGAAACGGCGGAGCGGATCAGGGAACTCATCTCCGGGTGGATCAAGGAGTTGCAGTCATGAAACTCGCGCTGGGCGCCGATCATCGCGGGGTGAGTGCGAGCAAGCAACTGGCCGACCGGCTGCGCAGCGTGGGGCACGAGGTCAGCCTCGTCGGGGACATGTCCGGCGAGATGTGCGACTACCCCGAGCCCGCGTACCACGTCGGCTCCGCGGTCGCGAACGGGCGCGCCGAACTGGGCATCCTGATCTGCGGGTCGGGCATCGGCATGTGCATCGCCGCGAACAAGATCAAAGGGGTGCGGGCCGCGCTGGTGCATGACGAGTTGACGGCGGAGATGAGCCGCGGCCACAACAACGCGAATGTCATCTGCCTGTCGGCGGACCTGCTTGGGCAGAGACTCATCGAGAAGATCGTTGAGTTGTGGCTGAACACAAACTTCGAGGGCGGTCGGCACGAGCGGCGGGTGCGGAAGATCCACGCCATCGAGAGGGGCGAGGACCCGACGAAGGTGAAGTGAAGGTGGGGATTCCGGAGTGCGGCGACAGTACGGTCTATGGACGGGCGCTCGTCGAGGTCATCCGATTCCATTGCCACCACCCGCGCCAACCGAATGTCACTCATTGGCTGTAGACGGATTGGGTGCTGTCGACGACTCTCACGAGTGTGAGAACTGCACACGACAGGAAAATCATCGCGGCTTTCGGCGCGGCTCTCCGACGCCATCGAAGTGAACTTGGTGTGTCCCAAGAAGAACTCGCGTCGCGCTGCGGCATACATCGGACGTATCTCGCGGACGTGGAGCGAGGTCAACGAAACCCATCGCTGGTGATCATCGCGGCCATTGCGGAAGGTCTCGAACTTCAACTCGCTCAACTGTTCTCCGGCGTCAATGAACCGGTTGGTTCAAGTGCGCGGCGTGTGACGCGGAGGACGCGTCGATCATGATTCGGTATTTCGACACTGGTCAGAACGGAGCCGCCGACTCGTTGGGTCGCTGGCTCGACCGCGAGTTGGTGAGTGGCGTTCGCTCCTTCCGCGGTCAGTTTGGCTTTTTTGATGGCGCGGCTCTGCGACCGTTCGTGCCTGTACTTCAAGGCATGGTGGCCGCAGGCGGAACTCTGAGACTCGTCATCGGAGCCAATACAGGCGATCCGCCGACTACCGCCGACCTTGCGGTGTTGCTGTCGTTGGTCGGTCCTGCCGACCGTACTGCTCTCACCGTGGTGGCATTGTCTGGTGCGCTATTCCACCCCAAA
>CAYMWG010000118.1:0-8416 GCA_964393765.1 uncultured Phycisphaeraceae bacterium | reverse complement strand
GGCAGTGGTCTTGGGGGGCTTGGCGGGGGGATGGGTACAGAGGGTCGCGGCGGAAGGGACCGCACGCCGCTTGATCGTCCCATGACCGATGAGGACCGAGCTGCCGTGCGTGAGTTTTTGAAAGTCGCGCAGCCGCGATTGTTCGAGATGCTGCAGCGGTTCGAGCGGGAGGACCCCGCCGAAGCGCAACGCAAGTTGGCCGAGGCCTTCCCCCGGGTACGCCCGCTGATCGAGTTGCGCAGCACCGACCCGGCACTCTTTGAACTCCGCATGAAGGACCTCCGGCTGGGGCGGGAGGCGATGGAGGCGGCCCGCTGGCTTGCGGATCAAGAGGGTTCTTCGGGCGATATCTCGGATGCCGACCGCGCTGCGAGGCAGCAGCCGCTCCGCGAAGCGCTCGCAGCCCAGTTTGATGCGCGCACCGAGATCATGCGTCACGATCTGGAGATGCAGACGCGTCGGCACGATGAAGCGAAGCGCGAACTGGCAAATCGTGCCTCGGGCCGTGATGAGGCCGTCGATTCGATGATGACCAGGCTCCTCTCGCGCGAGCGAGAACGTCTCAGGCGCGGCGACGGGCGCGACGATCCGCCGCCCATGCGCGAGCCGGGGCGGCACCGGCCTCCCGGCGCGGACAAGAAATAGGCCGGACCTATGACACGATCGACCCGGTCGGGATGTCCTTGTCCGGCGTGAGCACCACGACCATGCGCTCCGCGCCCGGCTGGGCGGCATCCTTGGGTACGTCGCTCGCCGCGAGCATCATGCCGCGCGACTCCTCGCCGCGGATTTTGCGGGGCGCGAGGTTCGCGACGATGACAATCAGTTTGCCGACCATCTGCTCCGCGGTGTATTGGGCGCGGATGCCCGCGCAGATCTGGCGGGGCGTGCCCGAGCCGTCATCGAGTTGCAGTTTCAGCAGTCGGTCGGCCGACGGGTGATTCTCTGCCTTCACGACTCGCGCCACCCGCAGGTCTACCTTAGCAAACTCGTCGAACTGGATCTCTGGCTTGGCCACAGCGCCAAGCGCTACGGGCAGACCCGATGGAGGGGCCGGCGCGGGCGCTGTTGACGCGGAAACGGGGGCGGTGTCTTCGGCCATGAATCGGCGCTCCTGGGTGGACGAGCAGGACTGTAAGGCGGTCAGCCGCCGCTTGTCGGTGTGGGTTGTGGGTCGGGCGGCGAGGCCGCCGGTTTCGCGGCTCCGGCTGGAGCCGTCCAAACTCCATTCCGCCAGAGCGTTCTTTGCGGGTCAACGCGATAAGTCGCGGCGAGTTCGTCCGGATCAAGATCGCGCAGCGGTGCGCCGCCATCGACAATGGTCTGGGCGACCCATGAACGCTGCACACCATGAAGAAGGCTTGATTCCAGGCGTAACTGATAGAGCAGTTCCTGCTGGACCAACTTGGGACCGGGGCGGCCGCCGCAGGTGGGGCAGAGGCGGACACCCTCCTGCGACTTGATGAAGCGGCGGTTCTTGCACTCGGGGCAGTTGGGCCAGTCTCCCATCAACTTGCGGACACGCTGGGCACCGCCCGAGAGGCCGCCGGGGCTGAGCAGCCGCTCCGTCTGGTCGAGGAGTTGCGAGACTTGAGGATTTTCGAGCAACTTTGCCGCCTTGCGCCCCTCCCCGATGCGGACGAGGCCCAGCGCACTGGCAAGTTCGAGCGCGGCGGAGTCTGGCACTGCGCCCCCGCCATCGGTCGTGCCCGACGTACCGCCGCCTTCGAGCGTGGTCGAGCCGAGCGATGAGGCGATTGCACGCAACCATCGCTGCTCCGAATCATTGTCCGCGATCGCGGCGAGCGCAAGACACACGCTGATGCGGATGTCCGCGCTGCCCGACTCCCGTTGCTTCTCATCGGACTGCTTCTTGCTCGTCTCGTAGGCCAGCACATACAGCGTCCGGCACAGAGTGCGGGTCGCCTTGTCCTGCGCAACCTCGCTGACAATCTCTCCGATCTCAAAGTATGCCCACGGGCTTTGAGGGTCGAGCGCGCCGAGCGCAACAATCAGTTCGGCAGAGAGCGGTACCGGCGACGAGACCGGAAGCACCGGCATAGGAGTAGCACTGGGCACAGGAGTCGCGGGCGTTTGTGCGAGCGACGCCGAGGCCAACGCGAGCACGATCAACGCCGGGATGGAGCAGAGCGGGCTCACAGCGTTCCTCCCGGCTCGGGATCGAATCGCAGGAGCCAGAGTTCGAGGATCGTCTGCTCCGCCGCTCGCAACTGCTCGAACACATGGGCCGCTGCTCGCCGCGCGCCCTGCATGCGTGCGACAGCCGCCTCCACACCCTTTGCGGCCGTGGGACGCTCGCCCGCGACGAGATACGCCATCGCCTCGGCGATGCTGACCTGCTCCGCCGCGAACGCCTGGACCGGCCCGCTTGCCAAGGACATGCGGCCCGTGCGACGGCGGTCAATCTGGTCGAGCGGGATGGGCGCGGCCGCTACCGGCGCGACGGCTTCGGCGTCCGCCCGAACGGCCTGCCAGAGAAGGAGCGATCCGCGCTGCGCACCCTCCGCCGTCGCGCCCCCGCCGCGAGCCGGCTCCTGACCCGATGCCCGCAGATACGAATCCGCGATCAGCGACGCGTAGTGTTCCACCGTCGCCTCCGGCGTTCCCGCGGCAAGCAGCCCAAGGAGCCTTTCGACCAGCGCCCGCCGCACCGCAAGTTCCCAGTCCGGATCGCTTAGCGGCGGCAATGTCTGGCGGGTGATCCGCTCCATCATGTCCTCGGTCAAGCGGGTCTTCGGGGCCTGGGGGAGTTCATCGAGGGCGGACTGCACGATGGTCGCCTCATCGGCCCACTGACCGGCGAGGCGAGCGGCCGCGTGCCTGACCTGGATCGGTGAGCCGATCACGGCTTCTTCCACGAGGACCGCCGCGTCGACCGCGCCGATCGGCCTGCCTCCCTGTTCGAGGTCCGAGAGGAGTTGGAGACGCACCGGGATGTTGCGCTCCGCGGCGAGGTATTGCTGGGCCCAACCCGCGTCTGTGCCGCGCCCCGTGGTGTGGAAGATGAGCACTGTTACCGGCGGTGCCACAGGCACGATGAGCGGACCGATGCCCTGCACCGATTCGGCCTCGCGCAGAAGGGATTCCGCCGCGTCGCCCTCACCGCGCCACAGGAGGCGAGCGGTCTCGTTCAGGCGAGCGAGCGCTGCGGTCTCCTTCAGCAGGTCAATCGGCCCGCGCGCCGAGTCCGGTGCGGCTGGCGGAGCGTCAAGGATCGCCCGTGTAGCTTCCAACCAGTGCTCTGACGCGCGCTCGCGCCCGGCCCCTTCGATTGACCACGCCGCGGCGTAGCGGGCGCGGAGACGCGATCGATCATCCGCCCCGGGATGGATGGAGAGAATCATCGTCGTATCGACGCCCTCGGCCCCGGATCGTCCCGCCAGAGCCGCGGTGAGTACCCGGAGGTCCGAATCGGTGACGCCCGGATTGCGGAACCAGTCCAGCAGACGAGCGCGTGCGGGTCCGCCGTTCCTCCACTTGACCCGCTCGGCGATCACGCCGATCGCCTCGAAGACGCCAAGGTCCTCGTCCGGCTCGCGTGCGTGGAGCAGAACCTGCTCCAGCCCATCGCAGAGCAGACGCTCGAGAGAGTTCTCATCGGCGCCCAGAGCGACACACGCTTCGATCCATCGCTTGAATGCCGCCGCGCTGCCGGCCGAAGCGTGCCGCTCGCGCGGATCGCCGATGAGAAAAAGGCTCAGCCTGCGGACGGCCAGACCGGCCCCCGCCTCAAACGTTGCCGACCCGGAGCGACCCCGCCCCATCGCCCTGTCCAGGGATCGCGTGGTCTCCGCTGCGAGTCTTGTAGGCAAGTCGCGTTCACGGGTCAGTCGCGAGAGCATTCCGGCCGACCACGCGACTGGCCAGATGTCGTCGATGTCCACGCGGCGCCTGGGGGTGTCCTCCTCGGGCTGGGCAATCAGGTCCAGCGGCATCGAGAGCAACGAGTGAAACTGCTCCTGCAACTCCGGGCTTGCTCCCAGCGAGTAGAGCGCCTCGACCACCGAATCATCGCACGCTCGGCGCACGCCGGGGTCGTACGAGGCCCACCATTCCGACAGTTGGAGGATGACCGGCTCAAGAGCCGCAACCGCTGCGTTCGCATCCGTTCGGGCGAGCGGGATCGCATCTCGCAACTGCTTGAGCGTGCGGATCGGATCGACAAACGCGGATCGCGGCCGACGGCTTCCCGTGGAAGTGGTGGATGGGGTCGCGCCGGTCCCAACGATCGGGGTCGCGCTTGCGGCAGCGTCGGCAAGTTCTTCTGCTGTCAACTCCGCCCCGGGCGGCAGGGGAGCGCCAAGGGGAGGGGGCAGCGCAGCCACCCCGCCCGCTCCCGGCACGGTCGCTGGTGGGCCAGGGGCCGTCGGGGCAGGCGAGAGCACCACGATCGCCGCGATCACGAGGCCGATAAGCGCAACGGTAACGACGCCCGCGCCGACGATGAGTTTCGCCAGCCCGTCCTCGCTCCTGCGGCGCGGTCCGACTTCATCTCGGCCCCGGCGAACGGTGCTGCGCGTCGGCTGCGAAGTCGCCTCCCTTCCTGCACTCTCGCGCCTCGACTCTACGCTGGGCTCGAGCGCGATCGGCGGCCCAGAAGCACGCTCAGCATCGGCTCGCCAGCGCTGGCACAGATGGTCGCGAACCCTCGGATCGAGGAGTTGCGCAGCACCCGCGTGCAACGCGAGCCGGACCTCATCGGCCTCGGGCGTGTCGCCCTCGGCGTGCGCGCCCAGCCTGTCGAGTTGCTGTTGGAGCGCGGCCTCGACGGCATCGCCGGTACAGGAGCGCGGATCAAGCCCAAGCAGGCCGAAGGGTCCAAGGTCCAAGGCGGATGCGCCGAGGAACTTGCGGATGCTGGCGCGCGTGTCGTGCATCAGGGCACCGCTGGGGAAGGAGTTGAAGGTGGCGGAGCGGGAGCGGGTGCCCCGAGCGTGACATCAAGTTCGCGGATCCGTTCGCCCCACGGCGTGGGGCCATACATGGGAAAGAGAGTTCGGTGCTGGGCCAGGAGTTCGCGAGCCCGGACGGGTTCGATCACGCCGACGAGCCGAAGCGCGTGGTAGCGGGCCTCGAACCACGCGTCACTGCCCGCCGCGGCCGCCGAGAGCAGAACGCCCCAGGCGTCCAGGGCGATCTGCTTCTCCCCCGATGCTTCGGCGGTCATGGCGACCCTGCGCAGCGGTTCCGCCGCGGTGGCGTTGGTCTTCAGCACCGCCTTATCGAGGCGCAGAGCCAGATCGCGCATGGCCTCATCTCCCCCGCCGGCCTCGCTCCCGCCCGATGCCCGCCACAGAAGGAAAGCCGCATCGGCGACGGAAGACTGAACACCGGCGACTGATGCCGAGGAAGCGCCCGGGGCCGAGGCCATCCGATCGAGCACGCGTGCCCCGAAGGTGACGGCATCGCGAGCTGGTCCGAACTTCTCCGACTCGGAAGGCGCCTTGCGCATCAGCGTGATCGCGCGCCGGTAGAGCAGCCGCTCCGCTGCGGGCCCGAACTCCCGCTGCGCGGCGGGCATCTCACCGAGGCGATGTGCCAGTCCGGCTGCGGTTTCTGACTGTCCGCGGGCGGCGGCAATCTGCAACTCCCGGTAGAGGAGTTCGGCCTCGTGCTCATCGACCGCCAGGCCCGTGATCGCGGCGAGTGTGCGGATGAGGTCGAGGGTTGACTGCGCCCGGTCGGCATCCGGAGTGGACACGCCCAGGAGCGCATCGAGGAGTTGCCGGGCGCGGACGATCGCTCTTTCCGCCGAGGCGATGTCCTTGCCGCTGACCTCCGTTGCGGCGCGTCGGTCCAGCGCGAGCAGTTCCTCGGCGATGCCGATGAACTTCATCGCCGCAAAGTCCCGCTCCGAGCCTGTGGCGGCGCGGAATCGGGCGTAGAGAATCCGCGCGACCTGCCTGCGCGCGGGCAGATACATCGGCGCATCCCTGGCCACGCCCTCCAGCACTCGCAGGGCTTCATCATCACTCACATCGCCCGAAGCGGCCCGCATGAGCAGGAGGCGTGAGGCACGCGGCGAGTCCGGGTAGGTTTGCAGGAACAGAACCCCAGCCTCGCTGCGACGTTCTACCAGGTCGGCCCGAGGTGCAGGCAGGCTCGCAGCGCGGTCGAGGGCGACCACGCGCAGCCACAGGGCCTCCTCCGCTTCGGACGATGCCCGATTGATCGAAGCGGCGGTCTCCCAAGCGCGTCCGAACGCTTCCGCGGCTGGCTCGAAGTCTCCGGCGTAGAAGGCCGCGCGTGCGGCGAACATCGCGGCACGCACCCGCTCGGGCCTGAAGAACTCAGCATCGGATTGTGCCAGCGTGGCCGTCAACAGGCCGCTCGCGGCCCGGTAGAGGTTCAGGACGTTGTCCGCCCTCGTAGGCTCTTCGGGGTCTTCATCGGTGGCCTTGTGCGCGCCCCGTGCGTCGTCATATGCCTTCATCGCGCGGACGTAGTGGACGACGAAGCCGGATTCGCCGATCGGGGCGGTGCCGAACTTCTCAACCAGGTCCAGCACATGGCCCACCTCGCCCCGCCCGATCAGGTCGCCCAGCGCAATCTTCGCCAGCGACTCGATCCCAGGCTGCGCGATGCGCCGGTCGGCCTCGAGCGTGACAACCGCGAGCAGGCGTGCATCGGTTGTCTCGAGCGGGCGCACTCCCGGTCCCGCGCCGCTCCGGTCGCTATTGCGAGCGAGTCGGATGGTTCTTTCAAGGTCCGCCCATCGCTTCGCAGCGCCGAGGATGCCGATCTTGCGGAGGAGGAGTTGACGCCTAACGGGCTCGGGCAGTTCCTCGGCCTCTTCAAGTGCTTCGATCCAGGCCATTGCCTCGGCGTCGTTTCCCCGAACCGATGCCGCGAGGGCGCATCCCAGCGCCGCACGCGCAACGTGCTCGTACCGCAGCAGCGCAGAGGTCACCCGGTCAATCGTTGGGATGCGTCCGTTGGGCGAGTTGAGGAGCCAGCCGAAGGCCTTGACCGCGTCGATCGCCGCGGGCTCGGAGCGTGCCACCATCGCCAGGTAGTAGTTGCACCATCCCGAGTAATAGAACGCCAGCGAGCGGACACGCCTCGCATCGGCGAGTTGCCGGTTGAGCTCATCTGTGGCATCGCCCTGCTTCTCGATGCGTTCCAGCGTGTCCACACGCCGGTGAACCTTGCTGGCGATCTCGCGGAACTGGGGCTCGAGTTGGCGCAGCACGCGCTCCGCTTCCGCCGCCTCGTCGCCGGTCACCAACCG
Organism: uncultured Phycisphaeraceae bacterium; assembly: GCA_964393765.1. Classification (GTDB taxonomy): domain Bacteria; phylum Planctomycetota; class Phycisphaerae; order Phycisphaerales; family UBA1924; genus JAHBXL01. The sequence goes on along the minus strand of CAYMWG010000118.1, from coordinate 1,164 downwards.
AAGGCGTTGCCGTTCGCAAATATCCTCAGCGCGAACATACAGGGCGCGGCTCAGGCTGATCCGCAACTCGAACCCCTCGGCCTCGGGTACCTCTCGCAACAGCGCATCGGCCTTGCGTTCCCACTCGCTCCGCGCGGAGGCATCCGTCGCCACTTCCAGCAGCCGCACATAAAGTCTGGCCAGGCGCTCGGCCACAGGCCCGCGCGTCTCGCGGGAGAGGGCCGCCAGTCGAACCTCAAGATGCTCCGCGAGCAGCGTTGTCAGCCCGAGCCGGACGAGATATGCCTCAAGAGCGTCGTCGGGTCCGACCACCGTCGCATGATCGTGCGCTTCTTCGGGTGTGCCCGGGGGAAGCGGCGGGATCGCAACCGGAGGTGCCCACGCGGGCACGGTCAACACGCTGCCGAACGCCATCGTCGACAACGCGTGTTGCGGCCCCAAGCCACGGACTCCCCCTGCCCGCTGCTGCATTGCCCAGCGATGTGCGAGATGTCCGGGAAATGCCGCCAGCAGTTCGGCAAGCAGTTTTCCGGCACCATCAGCATCGCCCAGCGATCCGAGCGTCAGCGACGCCTCCGCGAGCGCGATCCCGGCGAGGTGGTGCTGATCGCGCGAGAAGCGCGCGGGCAGGTGCAGGAGTTCGAGCACGCCGCGCCGCCGAGTTGTGGGGTCCGGCTCCACCACAAGAGACCTTCCCACTCCCGCGCGGCACCACGCCTCTATCCAGCGGGCGGTTTCGGGCGCGCCGGAGCGCGCGGCCATCGATTCCCGCGCTGCGGCCCGGGCGGTCTCGTCCCCGATCCGTCCTGCCACGATGTCGCGCACCAGACGCGTTCCCTCGAACGCGCTCACGCGGGCCGGGAGTGCCACCGTTTGTCCGCTCTCGGCGAGCGCGGCCGCCCGGTACAGCGCGGCGAGTTCCGACACCGCGTCCGCAGTCTCGCCCGGAAGCGCGTTGAACGAGTCCCAATCAGCGGATGACGCGAGCGCATCGGTCGATGCGCCGGGGATCCAGATCGGCGGGAGCGCGGGCACCAAGCCACTTGCGCTGTCGACGGGCCGCGCACGCACGAGTCGCTGCAAACGCCCACCCTCCCAAGCGGTCGCCGCGACGGTGGGAGGAGCAACCAGGCTTCCCGCCGGTGCATCGGGCAAGCCCGGCCC
>CAYMWG010000117.1:0-8432 GCA_964393765.1 uncultured Phycisphaeraceae bacterium | reverse complement strand
TCGACGCCCCATGCGCCTCCCGCCAAGATGGGCATGGCCATGGACGCTACGGCGTCCGTGATCACGCCGCGGATCGTGAATCTCATCGTGCCGATGCTCACGGTCATCGGGCTGAGCATCCTCTTTTTCTGGCTCTTCGGGTTTCAGCGGTCAAAGGATGCATCTCTGCTCGCGGCGATCGCCAATACCGAACCGAACAGGGCCATGCTCGTCGCGCTGTTCGTCTCGGTCTTCGTGACGGTGATCTTCTACGCGTTCCAGAAGTACGGCTTCAAGGACATGATCCCGGACTTCATCTCCGGGGCCAACGAGATCATGCCGACACTCGTGATCCTTGCTCTCGCGTGGCCGCTGGCCGCGGTCGCGCAGAAGCTCGGGCTGAACCTGTTCATCCAGCAGCTCGTGGGAAGTTCTCTGCCCGTCTGGAGCGTGGCGGTGACGATCTTCATCCTCTCGGCCACAGTCACCTACTTCATCGGTTCCGGCTGGGGAGCCGCATCCCTCATCATGCCGTTTGCCATTCCTTTGGCGGTGACTGTCGGTGCCAGTGTCCCGCTCTGCGTTGCCGCCGTGATCACCGGCGGCACGTTCGGCGATGTCACCTCCCCTGTCGCGGGAATGACAAACATGTCGTCAAACGTCGCCCGCGCGGACCATGACAAGTACCTGCGCTACGCGGCCCCATACAACTTCGCGGCCGCTGGAGTCGCGGCAATTCTCTACCTGATCGTCGGGCTCGTGTGGTGAATCCCGCGACCACCCGGGCACAAACCGGAGGCTCGACCGTAGAGACTACCAGGGAATGCGGACCTCGCGGGGGATGAGCCGGGGGAGGTTTGCTTACGCTCGGCGTTGATTAACCATTCTCAACACTCGTATCGTACACGCCACGCCGTGCGGCGCTGCTGCAACGGGCGCGGTGCAGGAGGGAATGCTGGGCTGCTGCCACGTTGGCATCACGGCCGGACCAGATCTCCAGGGCCGGGTGCTGGATCGCGCGAGCGAACGAGAACGTCAGTGCCCATGGCATCTTCCCGGCGAATCGCACGACGATCAGGTGATGCAGGTCCCCCGCGGTCCACCCGACCTTTGAGTGCAATGTGCCACTGCCGAGTCTGGTGTGCCACTTGTGCCACCGATCTCAAGACCGGTGAGGTAGACCTTGCGTTCAAGCACCGCTCTGGAGAGCGGTGCCACCAACTGAGGGGCTGCCAGCAGCACGTTTCCCCAGCACGCATACGCCGAAGGCGCACGCCGCGGCGATGGTCATCTGCCAGGGGAGCGCGACCTTGAAGTCCGCGAGCGTGCGGGCCGGGGTGTTCGCGGTTGCTTCGGCGACGGGGATGTACACCGCCCAGAGTTTGAAGATGAGCGGGTCGAGCAGGACGGCGACGGCCGCGCCAGTGGCAAGCCCGGCGATGACGCTCGACACACTGCCCTGTTTCGTGAAGATCGCACAGAGGTACACGGCCACAAGCCCTGCATAGGCGAAGACCATGACCTTGAGCGCGAACTGGATGAGCGTCTCGCCCGAGCCGTCGTGCCAGTACACGCACAATCCCGCAAAGGCGGCGACGACAAACCCCCACCCGACGACCGCGGCGCGGCTGGCGAGGAGGTAGTGCTTGTCGGTGCGGCCGGGGCGGGACTTGCGGTAGACATCGGTGACGAACGCCGCGGACATGGCGTTGAGGGCGGAGAGAATGGTCGTGAGCGCCGCGGCGAAGAGACCGGCCATCATCAGGCCTTTGAGGCCCGTGGGCATGCGCTCGAGGATGAACTGCGGGAAGGCGCGCGTGCCGGGCGCGATGTCGTAGGTCGGGGGCGGCACGAGGTCCGGCCGCTTGTTGACGATGAACAGCAGGAGGCCGATGAGCAGGAAGATGAACACGACCGGGACGGTGATGAGTTGGGAGAGGACGACGGACTGCGCGCCCTTGGCGGGAGTCTTGCACGAGAGCATGCGCTGGGCGAGGTCCTGATCGGTGCCGAGCGCGGCGAGGTTGAGCAGCATGAAGCCGGTCAGGGCGGTGATGAGCGTGTAGGGCTGGGAGGTGGAAAAGCCCAGCCCGGGTTTGCCTTCACCGGGATCAAGCCCGATCCGCAGCACAGTGAGTTTGGAATCGGCCTCGGGCGCGGGCGAACGGAGGGCATCGAGCACCACGTCGAGGGGCTGACCAATGATGTTCCAGAGAACGACCACCGAGACGATCGCGGCCCCGACAAAGACGATGGTCTGAACGACATCAGTCCAGATGATGCTGCGCATTCCCCCCACCAGTGTGTAGCCAATGCCCGCGGCCATGATGATCGCGATCGCCACGAGCATCGCGCCACGGTCGAGTTCGACATCGCCATAGAGGATCATCGTGAGCGGGATGGCGGCGATATAGACGCGGGCGCCGCTCGCGAAGACGCGCCCGATCATGAAGGTCCAACTGGCGGCGGTCCGCGCGCCGGGGCCGAAGCGGCGCTCGAGCAACTCGTACACCGTGGTGACGTTGTAGCGATAGAACACGGGGATGAAGAACAGCGCGATGATGACGGAGGCGACGATCGGGCCGATGCTGGTCGAGATGTAGGTCAGGTCGGCGGTGTAGGACTCCATCGGCGCGCCGATGAAGGTCGCGGCGGAGAGCGCGGTGGCGAGGATGGAGATCGCCACGGCCCAGACCGGGGAGTTGCGTTCGCCGAGAAAATACTCGCGGTCGCTCGCGGGCTTGCGCAGCGAGAACACCCAGCCGGTGCCGGCGAGGATGGCGAAATAGACACCAAGCACGATCCAGTCGGGGCCGCCAAAGCCGGAGGCGAGCGTCATCCGTGCGCTCCTGCCCGGCACGGAGTGCCGGGGCACCAAAGTCATGAAATCAGTACGCGTACTTGGGCACCCAACTTCCCGGTCCATCCTTGAGCATGTCGAAGAATGGCCAGATCGCGCAGAAACTATCACCGGGACCGAAAGGCGCGGTCGAAACTCGCTCGATTGAGCCATCGGCCGCACGATGAAATGTCGACGCGCCCGGCATCGGCTGATCTGGCGCGGGCTGGTAGCCCATGTCCCTGGCGAAGGGGCTGCCGTGACCGGAGAGGACGCGGAACGGCCACTTGCGCGAGGTCGCGAACTCTTTGGCGACCGCCGGCTCATCCGCCGAGCAGAGCACGAAGCCCGCGCGGTCGCTCAAGTGCGCAGCGAAGCCCGCGAACCCGTCCGCCCAGAGCGTGCAGTACGCGCACTTGCGGCCCATGTTGTGGACAACGATCAGGTCCTGCTTGTCGCCAAAGAGTTCGGAGAGGCGCACGTCCCGGCCATCGAGAGACTTCAGGGTGTAGTCGGTCACCCCCCCTTTCGCGCCGGCGCGACGACGGGCTCGGTCGAGGCGCGAGCGGACCTCGCTGAGTTCGTCTTCAAGTTTCTTGAGTTCGTGTTCCATTGCCGCACCTTACCGCGCCCGATGGGCCGCTGCCCGTCCTCGCTCGTCTTCCGGCTTCCCCCAGTGTGGGGATATCGGCGGATGGGGAAAGAGAACGCGAACGAAAGGTTGGGCAAGCCAACTGATGTGTGCAACAATGAACGATCAGCCAGGCGCCGCAGCGCGACCACGACCGCCGCGACGGACAGGTTCTGGAGAAGGAGCGACTGATGGCGCGGACAGCGGTCGGGAAGAAGAGTGTGAACGGGACCGTACCGCCTCTGGGGCCGAGCCTGTCGAGTGCTTCGGCTCTGACCGGCGGGCCTCGCGATGCCTCGCCCGCGGTGCGCGAGGCCAAGCCAAACCCCGATCAAGTTCGTCAAAGAGCCTACGAGTTGTACCAGGCGCGGTCGCTCGCTGGGCGACAGGGCGACCCGGCGGTCGATTGGCTCGAGGCCGAGCATCAACTCAGGGGTGGCTCGGGCCGCTAGCGGGCCAATCGCCGGAGGTCATCGCTCCCCACACGCCCGTGGGCGGCCGTGCCTTGACGCGCACGGGCTGGTTCATGACATCCGCCTCTGCGGCGAGGGCGTCGTCCAGCGTGGCGAACACGTCAAACACCGTGTCGAGGCGTGCGAGCAGAATTCCCTGCAGCGCGGTCTGGGAAGGGGCGGCGATTCGGACTCGCATCTGTGCGGCCTTGGCCGTCTTGTGAAACTGCACGAGCACCCCCAAGGCCATGCTGCCGACACCCATGGTCTCCGAAAGGTCCAGGACGATGAGCGCGGGTTTGGCATCAAGCAGGCCGCGGAGGAGCGCGGCGAAGCGTTCGGTCTGGACCAGTCCGACATCGCCGACGACCCGGGCAACCGTTGGTGCGCCCGGTCCGTGCCTGTCGAGGATGATGTGGACGGATGCCATGAGGGACTCCCGGGACGGCTTGCTAACACAGAGCATAACGCGGGAAAGGGGGGCTTGCCCGTTCCGCGGCAGGATTTCCCTTCGCGGTTCTCGCTAGACTGTGTACAGGAACGACCACGTCGAGGTTGAAGTTCGCCACAAGGAAGAGACCATGGACCTGTACATCGATACCGCGAGTCTGGATGAAATCAAGCAGGCGGCCGCGCTGGGGGTGCTCGACGGCGTCACGACCAACCCGTCGCTGATCGCCAAGGAGAACGTGCCCTACGCCAAGCGGCTTGCGGAGATCTGCGAGATCGTGCAGGGACCGGTGTCGGCGGAGGTGGTGGCGACGGACTATGCGGGGATGATGAAAGAGGCCGAGCCGCTGCGGAAAATCGCGCCCAACATCGTCATCAAACTGCCCATCACGTTCGACGGGCTGCGGGCGTGCAAGGCGCTCTCGGACCAGGGGGTGCGGACGAACATGACGCTGTGCTTCCAGCCTCTGCAGGCGCTGATGGTCGCCAAGGCCGGCGCGTTCCTCGTCAGCCCGTTCATCGGCAGGCTCGATGACATCGCCGAGGACGGGATGGACCTGATCCACAAGATCCGGCAGATCTACGACAACTACGGCTTCCCGACGAAGGTGCTGGCGGCTTCGATCCGGCACCCCAAGCACATGGTGGAGTGCGCGCTGGCGGGCGCGGATGTGTGCACGGTGCCGATGTCGGTGATCAAGCAGGTGCTGAGCCATCCGCTGACGGACAGCGGGCTGAAGAAGTTCGTGGATGATTACAAGAAGGCATTTGGGGGATGAGGCGCAAGAGCGGAAGAAGGCGTGAACCCGGAGGGCGCGGAGGGGCGCTGAGTAGTCAAGGCTTCGGCGGCGCACCTTCGATGAGTGCTTCGGCCGGAGCGCGGAAGGCCTGGGCCTCGGTGTCTTGGTCGAAGGTGTTCGTACGCACGCCGTCTGAACATTTGCTCAAGTCGCGCCCCCGTTGCGCCGATGCGAGAGATATCGGGCCTTCCGTATTTCTCTGATCCAGTTCCCGCTTCTTGCCATTGTGTGCCAAACCCAGACACAGGAGGCCCTTCGTGGCAACCGTCTCCATCTCCCGTCACATCGAGCGTCGGCAGTTCCCGCGGTTTGTGGTCGAGCCGATGTACACGCCGGTCGCCGCGAGGGTCGAGGGCGGCGCGGACGGCGAGGATGCGCCCTTCGACCTTGAGGGCCACGCTTACGACATCTCGGAGGGCGGGGCGCGATTTGAACTGGACCGCGCGGTCGCGCCCGGAACGGCTATAGCCATGCGCGTCTTTTTGCCGGGGATCGGCGAGCGTGATGAGGGGCGGAGCGTGCTCGTCTACGCCAGCGTCATCTGGTCGGAGGACACGGATGAGGCCGGCCCCTACCGCACCGCTGCGGTGTTCACGCACTTTGCCCGCGCGGGGGATCGGGACCGGCTGCTCAGGCACTTTGCGGGAGGCAGGTACAGGATGGCGGCGTGAGAGGATGATGAAGTGAGCGGGTGATACCAAGTCCGGCTGAATCCAGCGCTTTCGCCGGAGTGTGATGCCGGTTGCCTGGCGGAACAAGCAACCGCCTCCGCGTCGTGCGCCTCGTGCGGTGAAACATCTCTGCCCGGACACGCAGAAGTCAAACTGAATCCGGGTGAGCGGGTGAGTGGGGGAAGTGCATTGAACAGCAAAAAAGAACAGAGGCCCGGAAGAACTCCGGGCCCCTGTGGGTCAAGCCAGATCAACCAGAAGGATCAGTCCTTCCAAACGGTGATCGTGATGGTCGTGGTGCCGGTCGCGGACGCGATCGGGCGGAGGTAGGCGTTGGTGGTCGTGCCGAGCAGGTTGCCGCCGGCCTCATCGTTCTCGAAGACGAAGAGATTGTCGGCGACCGCGCGGGGCGCGGGGCTGCCGGCGGTGCGGGTGTAGGTCACGCCATCGGGGTTGGGCTTGGTCTCAAAGCCGACGTGCCCGTCGTTGTAGCCGATGTTGCCCTCCCACGTGCTGCGACCGCCGTGGATGAGAAGGGTGTTGGAGCCGGTGCCGAGCGCATCCATCGTCAACGGCCAGCGGCCGCCCACGGGATAGGGACCGCTGTCGCTTAAGACGTACTGGGGACCACGATTGCCGAAGACGGCCTCGGTGGTCGAGAACGTATCGGCCCACTGGGCGCGGCGCTTGCCGAAGTAGACGCTGGTCGCGTAACTGTTGTTGGAGATGTTGGCGGGGGAGTTGGCGTCCGCGTACGAGGCGCCTGCGCCCTCGGTGATCGGCGTGCCGTGGAACTTGGGATCCCACAGAGCGTTCGCGGGAACGACGGCCAGCGCCGGCGTGTTGTACTCGTAGTTCTCATCGCGCTGCACAGCGCCGGAGTTGGACTCGGCGGGGCTGATGCACAGTTCGGGCGAGATGTTGCCGTTGTAGATCAGGACCGACAGCACCGCGGAGGTGATGTTCTTCGCCTCAAGGAGGGCGAGGGTGGTCTGGTTGCCAGAGTCGATGCGGCTGGGGATCGGATACTCGCCCTGGTTGTTGTTGGCCCAGACAACCATGGACTGAACGATGCCGCGGACCTGGGTGGAGTCCTTGAGTTGGCGGGCCGACTGGCGGGCCTTGCCAAGGGCGGGGAGGAGGATGCCGACGAGCAGCGCGATAATCGCGATGACGACGAGCAACTCGATGAGGGTAAATGCACGCTTCTTCATGGGAAAGTTCTCCGAGAAAAGGGTTCGCGAAACACATCTTTCCGGTGCGAGGCTGAGGAGGGGGGAAGTCCCAAAACCGAGGCTTTCGAGACGACGGAAACCCTGACCCGAGCGGCACCGACGCCGAAACAACCGACCTGACGAGGCGCACACACGCCAAGAGCAGGTGCCTGCCGCCGGATGGGGATGGGCTGGAATGATCAGTTGCAGCGACAAACCCAGTCCCACTTTGCGTGGGGCCGACTCAGGCGGGAACGAACCCGACGCTTCTCCGATCGCGACAATGGCGAATGCCAAAGGCCGCGGGACGGCGCGTCCACCAGATTGTCGGCGTGCGGCTGGACCTCTTCGCGGATGATGCGGACGACCGAACGGTCGTCTATGAGGCCATTGAGTTCGCTATGGGTGCTTTCGGGCCACCCGCTCGCCAGTACCGTTTCATTCTCACCGCCCTGTTTGGGAGGCTGGTTACCCAGCCCATGCATACGGAGAGTGCGATAAGGTACACAGACCGATTCGCCTGTCAAGATGGCCGGTTCCGGGATGAGGAGTGGAAACTTGAAAAATAGTGCAAATGGGGTAAGAGTTTGCGGTTCCGGGTAGGCCAACAGACGACCCAAACATTTTCCAAGTTGCAATGGGCTATGGTGCGTTCAAGCATCGGATCGGGAAGAGTTACCGCACGAGACGCGGAGGTCGCAAGAGAGAGGAAGGGCGAGTTGGGGACATAGTGTCTTCCTGCGTAGTCTGCGCCTCTCTGGCGACGATTCGTCAGTTTCTTTGGAGCGAGAATGATCGAGAAATCACCGGATATCGAGGCGCGCCTCCGCGAACTGGGCCTTGTGCTGCCGGATGCACCCAAGCCAGTCGCGGCGTACATCCCGTCGCGGATCGCGGGGAACATGCTGTATGTAGCCGGGCAGATCCCGTTCTTGAACGGGACGCTCATCGCCAAGGGCAAAGTTGGCGAGGGCGTGAGCGTGGAGGTTGGGATCGCGTGCGCGCGGCAATGTGCGCTCAACGGACTGGCGGTGATGAAGGGCGCGATCGAAGCGGCGGGCATGGCGGGGGGTTTGGGGGGGCTGAACAGAGTTCGGCAGGTCGTGCGTGTGGGGTGCTTTGTCGCGTGCTCCCCCCACTTCACCGACCATTCGAGGGTTGCCAACGGCGCGAGCGAGTTGCTGCTCGAAGTGTTCGGCGAGCGCGGCCGGCACGCCCGCGCGGCGGTCGGCGCGCCGAGCCTGCCGCTGGATGCGCCTGTGGAGGTGGAGTTTGTGGTGGAGGTGGGGTGAGGGATTTTGGAGTGCGGAGTGCGGAGTGCGGAGTGAGTCACCGACACCCTCCGCTGACGACCGCGAGAAAGCACGAGGTTCACCATGAATAGTCAGCGGATCGC
>CAYMWG010000116.1:0-8465 GCA_964393765.1 uncultured Phycisphaeraceae bacterium | reverse complement strand
GCTGCGGCATCGTGCAGCACGACCACGCCGCCCGGGTTGAGCAGGCTACGGGCCTTTGCGAGGCACGTCCCGCGCGCGTAGCCATCGACCAGCACGACGTCGAACCGGGCACCATCGGCGGCGTTGATGTACGGCCAAAGGCACGCCGGGTCGTCCTCCGCCGCGGTCGCGTTGGTGCCGAGAGGCCCGGTCGGCTCGCGCAGAAGCATCCGGACATTCTCTCGCCTGCCGCGGCCGCCGTTTCCAAGGTGGTTGGCTACCTCGTAGAACCAGGCGCGGTCGTGCTCGATGCTCGTCAGCGTCGCCCGCTCGGGCAGGTTCTGCGCCAGCCACACGGTGGAGCCGCCCGCTCCCCACTCCAGCATCCTGCCGCCCGGCGGCACGAACGACACCAGACGCTCGCGATGCTTCAGACCCATCAGGCAACGCATGACGAACTCCTCCTGAAATGCGAACCTACTCCGCGCATCATCAACCTGCTGCGCCATAGATCCTCAGCACCGGCACACCTCGCTCGCCGAAAACCTGTGTTGCCCGCGTAGCGATCTGCTCCTCGTAGCGATCGGAACTTACGACCACCGCGTCAATACCTTCTCGAATCGCTTCGGGTCTCAGCACGGGAACTCCGGTGATCCCGGCACGTCCCGGGAGGGCCGCATCATCGAGGATCGCAACCACGCGAACGCCCGCCGCGCCCCACGGGCCCGGCAGGATCGCCTCGGTGTGCTTCCCGGCACCGTAGAGCGCGATGCGCTTCAGGCCCCTCGCTGCGCAGAGTTGCGCGGTCATCTCGACCAGCCGGGAACGCAGGCTTGTGCTGTCGTTGGCAGCGCGGAGCGCCCGCTCGGGCTCATCCGCCGCCCGCCCCCCTGCCTTGCGCACCCAGCAGGAGCAGTTCATCCCGGGCGCACGGGCCGACTCGGGCATCGGCGTCTGCCAGACAACCTCCTCGCGCCGGGCGAAGAACTCCTCGATGGCAATCATGACGCCGGGACAGTCGGGGTGCCCGTAGTCATCGACCACCAGGAAGCCGCCGGGCGAAAGCGCACTCCAGGTTCTGGCAAGCACCGCAACGGTGCTGTCGTGCGTGTCGCAGTCGATGTGCGCAAGCGCGAGCCGGCGACCCGCCAGCCGTCCGATCGTCTGCTCGAACCATCCTTTGATCAGACTCACCCGCGTCAGACCCTTGGCGGCGAAGAATGCACGGACTTCCTCAACATCGACATCGCCAAACAGGCCTTGCGTCAAGGCCGCGCCATCGCGGTCGGCGGTCGGGGGCAGGCCCTCGAACGAGTCGAACGCCAGCAACTCGCGCGATTGCTCCAGCCGCCGCCACGTCTCCGCGACGATGTACAGCGAGCCGCCGCGCCAGGTCCCGAACTCCGCGTAGTCGCCCTCCACACCCAGCCTCGCCACCGACCTCGCGATCGCGGCCAGTTGGGCCAGCCGCGGCCACGCGATGCGCGTGCGCTTGAAGTCCCGCACCTCGTCGTAAGCCGTGCCGAGCATATGCACAAAGAGCCGCTGGTCGAGCGCAGCGCCCATCTCCAATCCGCGCGCGGCGCCGGCACATGCGTCCATCCCGGCGGCTTCCAGAATTTCAGAGGGCGCTATGGGCACCGACTACTCCCTGCAACGTTTCCTTCGGTTGGCTCTTCACCACCCGCGCGACTGGTTCATCGGCCGCGCTGTACAGCCGCAGGACCCGGATGCCCGCCCTGCGCAGGTCCGCCGTGCGCTCCCACAGTTCCGCCTCGATGGAATCGCTGGAGAGGAGCAGCGTGTCGGGCGCGAGCGCGGCCAATGCCTCGCCGGGCTTGACGACAGGAAGCCCCATCACCTGCTGACCCGGGCGGGCTGCGTCGTCGAGAAAGCCGACAAACGGCGTGCGCGAGCCATTGCTGCCCCAACCCCCCGATCGCCCGGCCCAGAGTTCCGGCCGAAAGATGGGCGCGATGCGGCGGGTGTGCCGTCCAGCCGGATACACCGTGATGCGCAATGCGCCGCGTGCAATGGCGGCCTCCACAACATCCATCACCCGCGCGACCAGCCCGTGCTGCACGAGGTGGGGCGAAACAGCCACACCCAGGCCCGACGCGCGCCATGACTCGATCTCCGCGCTGCTGACCGGCCTGCCTCCCCCACCCCTCCCACTCGTGCGCACGAGTACCGCGTCGCACCCCGCCTCCGGCCGATCCATCGCGATCCGGCGATACCCCGATGCGCGAAGAGACCTCTCGCACCACTCGTCCGCCTCATCGGCCCGGGCGGGCGCGCTGCCCATGCCCCACCGCCACAGGTCCATCGGCCTCAGGCCCGCGTCGGTCGGGCGCGGGTCGATCGGGTGGGCCATCGCATGGTCGCACACGCTCGCGTAGGTGGCCGCGGTCGAGGCCACGCTGAGGCCGCTGTCGCGGATTGTCCGCCACGCCGCCACGCCCAGCCCGCCCAGCCTTCCCCTGTCCGCGCAAAGGTCCGCCAAAGCGCGCGCCATAGCCGCCATGTCGCCGATGGGGGACACAACGCCGTTCTCCCCGTCCCGCACCCACTCGCCCACGCCCGAGCGGACAGCCGTGACCACGGGCACCACGCCCCGGCCCATGGCCTCAAGCATCACCACGCTCGTGCCCTCGTACGCGCTCACGAGGACGCACGCATCAACAGTCGGCAGGAAGCCCTCGACCCACACGGGGCTGCGCCGGCCATGCTGCACCACGCGCGTGTGCCGGTGCCGGCGCAGCGACCATAGCGATTTCCACGCCGCGAGGTCCGGCCCATCGCCCACCATGTGCAGTTCGCACGCGATGGCGCGCGCTTCGAGTTCGTCCAGCAACGCAAGCAGGTCGCCGATCCGCTTCTGCTCCTCCACCATGCGCCCGATGTAGGCGATCCGGAGGGGCGCGCCGGGGTCCAGCACGCCGGGCAACGCGGTAGGCGCGCTGGCTACCGGGACTGCGCACTCGATCCGCTCGAGGCGACGGCCCCGCGCAAGAGGCCTGAGCCATTCCGCGCACGCCGCGCTCACTCCTACCGCCGCGGCCCAGGTGTCGTACGTCGCGGCCAGCGTGCGGTAGTACGCGTCGTCCGCGTGCGCGACCATGACAGTCCGAACCCCCCCCGCCGTGGCGGGCCGCAGCAGCGCAGCCGCCATGAAGCACACATCGTTGTAGTTGGGGAGCACGATGTCCGGGCCGAGCGCTTCGAGCGCGGCCCGCACCGTCTCAACACGCTCGTGGGGTTCGGCCATCGGATCGAGCACGCAGAGATCCACTCCCCCATCCGCGCCCGCGCCTGATTCCGCGGTCGGGTCGAACTCCTCGGACCTCCATCCGTCCGGCTGCATGGCGACCACCAGCGTGCGGAACTCATAGCCGAGTTCACCGGCACGCGCTGCAAACTCGCGCCCCATCCGCAGCGACCACGTCATCACGCCGCCGATGGGTGTGGAGTCGCACGACACGCACGACACGATGCGCCTGCGTGCGCTGCGCGACTCCGCGCCGAGGCCCGGCGCGAATCGCGCAATCCCGGGCAACTCCCGTGCCCTGCCCGGCCCCGAGCCGGTCTCGCTCAGGAGCATCGAGACCATCACGGTCGCGACCCGTGCCGGCGCGTCCGCTGCACCGTGGCCGCTGCCATCCCCGTGCATCCGGGCGCACGCCGCACTCTGACGCAGCCAATCAGCCTCGGTGGGGGCGAGAAGCGTGCCGAGCATCGCCCGCAGCGCGCCCTGCGGATCAACCTCATCGCCCCGCCAGACTGCCATGGCCTGCTGCCACAACGGCCCGGCCTGCGGGTGAAGGATCGCGCACGGCCGCGCTGCCGCCATCGCTTCCAGAAGCAGCGTCGAGGGCGTGGTCAGCACCGCCGCGCTCACCGCCAGGCAATCGCGCAGCGGGCGCGGGTCGCTCGTCACGCCGATCTCGTCATCAAGCCCGGCCGTCAGCCGCCAGAGCGCCCGGTCCTTCCATTCCGACTGTTCCACCGCGCGCTTCAACTCGCGCAGCGCGCCGACCAGGCGTGATCGTTCCGCCGCGCCAAACGCCGGCTTCTTCGCCGTCGCAATGAGCAGCCGCCCCTCACCTGGCGGAACCGTCGGCAGCGGCGCCGGATACTCCGCCCCGATCCGCGGCAGTCCCGTCGCCACGGCGTGGTTCCCCCACGACCACAGGTTCGCGCGGTCCGCTTCCCCAGCGCAGGCCACGACATCCACCGGCGCGGGCCGAAGGAAGTTCTCAGGTGCATCCGGGTTGCGGAACGTGTTTCGGTGCTCCACCACGCCGTCCATCAGGAGGAGCGTCGGCACGCCTGGCTCCCTCGCCCCACCCCGGCGGGCCCAGCGCAATGCCGCGAGCGCGAGCGGCGATTCGCAGTCCTTCACCGCCACCAGGCCCACCCCGCCCGCGCTCAGTTCATCGAGTTCCCACTCAGTGACACGGATCGGCCTCACGCTCATCGCGGCGAGTGCGGCATCGACACCCGCGAAATGGTCTGTCTGCCCCGCATATTGAACAAGGGCCACCACCGGCGGCGGCGAGGATTGCGTTCGCGGATCGGTGTTGGGCACGACACGTTCCTGACTTGCTCGCTTCGCCACCCAGCCATGCCCCGCGCGCCGAACGCTCGGCGCGCACCATCCCCGGTGCGAGCGCAGCGGCCAAGGTCCAATCAGGGTTATCGACCGGCCGGACCACGCTCCGCCAAAACTGGCCGGCCCCACACCGACCGGACCGATCCATTCTCCATGCGATTCACCCGAGCCGGGGGAACCCCGATGGCGAGCGCCCCACTGCCACGCGCACCCCTGCTGTTCAGTTTGCCGCACGGGCTCGACCTTGGCGGCGTCACCTCATGGGCGGTGCGCCTTGCCAACGGGCTTGCCGCGCGAGGGCGCGTCGTGGGCATGATCGTTCACCCGCGCGGCGACGGCCAGCCCGGCGCGCAAGTCGACTTCCACCCCGGCGTCATCCGCGTGATGCCGGACCGCTGGCCCCACATGAGCGATGCGCGGGGCTGCCTGGCGGCGTTTCTTCCGACCTATCGACGTGTCATCGCCGACCTCGCCCGCGCCGCTTACGGCGAAGCCGGGGGGCGCGGGCCCGTCGTGCTTTCGCCAAACATCCTCGGGGACTCCTACGGCATCGCCGCGGCCCTATGCACGACGCAGGCCGACACGCTCAGGGTGCTCGCCTGGCAGCACGCGGATTCCGACTATGACACCGCGGTGCTGCGTCGCTATGAGCCGATTATCTCGCGCTTAGTCGCCATCGACTCGGCCTATGCCGCAACTCTGGCGCTGACCCTTGCCGGTCGCGGAGCAGACATCAACGCGATCCCTCACGGCGTTGAGGTGCCACAAGCCCCGCCGCGTGCAAGGCCGGTTCTGCCCGGTCGCCCGCTGCAGTTGGTCTACACGGGGCGCATGGAGCACCACCAGAAGCGCATTGGTGCGCTCGTTCTGCTCTCAGACGAACTCTCCGCCCGCGGCATCGACCACCGGATCACGCTTGTGGGGAGTGGACCCGCGGCCGCCGAAGTCGATGCCATGCTCGCCAGCCGCCCGAATGTCCGACGCGTGCCCGCGGCCTCACCTGAGGAGATCACCGCGTTCCTCGACGGCGCCGACACATTCATCCTCGCCTCGCGCTTCGAGGGCCTGTGCATCAGCCGCATCGAGGCGATGGCGCGAGGCTGCGTGCCCATCATCACCAGTGAGAACTCTGGCGCAACCACCGGCCTCACCGATGGCGAGAGCGCGATCTTCGTGCCCGCACGCGCCGGCGACGATGAGGCCGCTGTCGCCGCCAGACTCGCCGATGCGGTTGAACGCTTTCTCGCCTCGGATCGCGACGCGATGGCCCGTTCCGCATGGCAGGCCGCACGCGAGCACTTCGACCTGGATTCGCACGTCGAGCAGGTCGCCAACCTTGTGGACGCCGCGGCCGCGAGCCCGGCACGCTGGTGGCGGACGGACTGGCCCTGCGCGTTCAGTTCGTCGCGAACCGAGCCCGGACGCTCCGGCAGCACCGGCCCTGACGCCCCCGCGCTTCTCACGGCGCTTCTCGAATCGCTCGCCGGTCGCAGGGCCGTCTTGCACGGAGCCGGGCAGCACACGCTGGAACTGGCCGGCACGCTCGCGGCATCTGGGGTGAGCATCGTTGCCGTCACCGACGATGACAAGCAGCGATGGGGCGGGCGGCTCCTCGGCTGGCCCGTCATCGCGCCATCCGAGGCCGCGAAGACCGGCGCAACGGACGCCATCATCTCCTCTTACATCCACGCGCAGACGATCTGGGACCGGCGCGCCGTGTACGAGAAGCAGGGCCTCCGCGTGCATCGGATTTATCCCGCGGAGGTTCGGTCCTTGGGTACCGCGTCGCTCCGCGACGCGCTCTCGCCACGGAGCGGCGACGTACCCATACCGCCCTCGCCGCGGAGCGGCGCGGTACTCATCTAGACTCGCCCATGCTCCGATGCCACGCCAAAATCAACCTTGCGCTGGCGGTCGGTGCTCCCCAGGCACCCAAGGGCTATCACCCGATCGCCTCGTGGTTCACCTGCATCGACCTGCACGATGAACTGTCGCTCGCACCTCCGCGCACTGAACACTCGGAGTGGACCATTCGCTGGACGGACGATGCGCCCCGCCCGACGCCGATCGACTGGCCGCTTGACAAGGATCTCGCGGTCCGCGCCCACCGGCTCCTCGAGCAAACCGTCGCGCGGGCATTGCCCATCCGCGCAACGCTGCGAAAGCGCATCCCCGTGGGCGCTGGTCTGGGCGGAGGCTCATCCGACGCCGCGGCGGCACTGACCGGCCTCAACGCGGTCTTCGATCTCGGCCTGTCGCTCCCGCGACTGCGTGAACTGTCGGCATCGCTCGGGAGCGATGTGGCCTACTTCATCGGCGGAGCCGAATCCGGCGATGACTCCCGCCCCGCCCAACCCGGTTCACCGGCACTGGTCACGGGCTTTGGCGAACGCGTCGAAAGACTGCCGCGGCTGCGCGGCCGGGCCGTGCTGATTTTCCCACCCTTTGGCTGCCCGACCGGTCCCGTGTACCAGGCGTTCGACCGCGCTGCCCTACCCGGGCCGACATTGCAAGTGCGCGAGGCCCGGATTCGCGCACTCGCCGCCACAAGCGGGGAACTCTTGTCCCGCGCGCCTCTATTCAACGACCTCGAAGCGCCCGCCTGCCTTGTCGAGCCGCGTTTAGCCGACCTGCTCGCCCATCTCCGTGCCGGTCTCGATACTCCGGTGCATCTGACCGGGAGCGGCTCGACCATCTTTGTGCTCGCGCGCGATGAGGGACACGCCGATGCGCTCTCCGCCGCCGCGCGGCGACTCTGCCCGGAAACCGTCTCACTCGTTACCACGCTCGTCTGATCGTGCATCACCTCGCTGCGCCGGCTCGTACGATGATGCGCCCCCCCCCACGCACGCCGCCCGCTGAGTGCGAGCGCGCGGCTGGTGGGAGGCACGAGGACCAATGCCCAGCCCCGCGGGACCACGCCAACCACCCACTCCCGCCCGCGGCGGCGATTCGCCCTCGAATCCGGTCGGGGCGTGGTCCGAGCGTGAGGCGGCGCTCGTGTCCCGCATCCGCCAGCGCGGCATCGCCGACCGGGAGGCCTGGAACGAACTCCTCGCGCACCACCAGGACCGCCTTTACGCCACCTGCCTGCGCATGGTCGGGCCGAATGCCGCCGCGGACCTCACGCAGGACGCGATGGTGAAGATCCTGCAAGGCCTCGATGGCTACGACGGACGATCGCAACTGAGCACCTGGATGATCCGGGTGGCGATGAACGCCTGCTTGTCGTGGCTGCGATCGCAGAAACTACGGCGTCACAAGAGTTTGGATGTTGGATCGCCATTTGTTCGGGGCCTCGGTACTTCGCCTAACCAGCCGGAACTTTCCGCCGGTCAGGGCGTCGAAAGGAAGGAAGCAAAGGCGGCGCTCGCCGCCGCGCTGGCCGAGTTGCCCGATGAGCAGCGCGCGATCCTGGTGCTGCGGGATGTTCATGGCCTTGAGTACGAGCAGGTCGCGGGGGTGCTGGAGATCGCGGTGGGCACCGTCAAGAGCAGGTTGTTCCGGGCCAGATTGGCCCTTCGCGCGGGAGTGGAGGATCGTTTGAGAATCGCTTTGCCGGAGGCGGGCCGACCGGCCACGCCCACAGCAGAAACATGAACGAGAGCCGCATCGACAGCCTGATCTCCGCGACCGGACTGAGCGAGGCCGAGTTGGCCGATCTGGTCGAGGGCGGCACGATCGCCCCCGAGCGCGAGGCCGTGCTTCGGGCGGCGCTCGCCGCGGATCGCGGTCTTTCCGCGCTCGTCACCGGCATCCGTGCTGATCGTTGCGCCCTGCGTGTTCTGGACGTGGACGTTCGCGCGCCCGCCGGTCTCCTCGATGCGCTCGAATCTCGCCTTGAGCAGGAGGCCCTCCGCGCCCTCACCGAGGG
>CAYMWG010000115.1:0-8489 GCA_964393765.1 uncultured Phycisphaeraceae bacterium | reverse complement strand
CCTCTTGGTGGCACCGCTCCTCTTGGTGGCACCGCTCCTCTTGGTGGCACCGCTCTCCAGAGCGGTGCAAAGCGTCGCGTCTCGCCGCGTCCCTTCGTCTCGCCCTCAGCCAGTTGAGCGCCGTGCGCCGGGTGATCTGTGCGAGCCACGCGCCCGTGTCGCGCACCGCCGCGACTTCGACCACATCCAGGCCCATCACGCGACAGAAGACCGTCTGCACTATGTCCTCGGCATCGTGACGGGTGCCCCGCGCGCCGAGGAGCGTCCTCGCATAGGCAAGCATTTGAGGGGCGTGGCGATGCCAGAGCGCTGTCGCGGCGTGCTGATCGCCGCGACGCGTCGCGAGCAGGAGATGGTCGGCATCCTCGTGCATCAGATTCTTCTAACCATTCGTTGCCGGCGGCCGGTCGGTTGTGGCAACCCGCGAGAGTGCCTCGCGCAGCCGGCGGGATCATTCGCCCGTGGGGGCTTCCACGGCCTCCGGCACGGGTCGGGGCGCGGCATCGGCTTCGAGCAGCGCGATCAGGTCGGTGGTCTCCTTGATGGCCTTCCGCTGGCTGATGCGGCACCTGACCAGCGCGGGGCCGACCTCCTTGGTCAGCACGCCGAAGTCACCCTTCTCCAGGCGCACCCCGATCTCGGCAAGACGGGTGTCGGCATCCGGCAGGTCCCACGCGCTGATGAGAGCGGCGTAGTACCGGTTCATCAGGTCGAGTTGCTCGTTGAGTTGGTCCTCGCTCAGCGGCTCGAGGTGCGAACCCAACTCCTTGGACAACTGGAGTTCCTTCAGTTCGGCCGCGAGGTTCTTGCCGGCCAGCGCGCCGCGCCCTTCGATGTGCGGCTTCATCGAGTTGAGCGCGAGGCTGCGTTCGGTAGCGAGGCATGCCTTGATGCCGAAGGGGTCGCGGGTGAGGAAGGCCCTGGCGGCCTTGATGTACTCGCCCCGGCCGTGGTCGGTGAGCACGCCATCAACGGCCATGATTTCAACATAACGGTTGGCCAGCGAGGCGATGGCGATGGAAACGAGCGAGGAGATCAGCACCCGGTCCTCGACGAGGTGGCGTGATATGCGGAGACACGCCGTGAGGCGCTCGGCGGCATCATCGCTGCGACCGGCATTGGCGAGGCGACGCGCATCCGCCACGAGAATCCGAGCAAACTGCCGGCAGTGCCCGAGGTGCGGGAGGAGAACGTTGAAGCCCTCCTCGTATCTGATCTGCATGTCATAGTGCGGAACACGCGAGGCCGCGATCACGCGGGAGATGAGGTCCTGGTTGTCCTCGAGAGCGATGGCCAGGCGCTCGCTGGGCGGTTCCTCATGGCCGCTCTTGTACTCCGCCAGCCACACCTCGTTGAACTCCTTGTTGAGTTCGAGCAACTCGCGCGCCTTGACGTATTCGAGGGCCGCGTTCCGCTCCTTGGCGGTCGCCTTGGGAGTGGGAAGCGAGGGCGGCGTTGCACCAGAGGTCGAGGAGGGGACGGGACGCGCGGCGGGGGGGGTGCCCTGGCCCAGCGCGGGCAGCGCGAGGCCCAGCGAGCCGGCGATGAGGGCGATTGCGGCAGCCCGGCGGGGGCGGTTGTGGGTGGTGGACATGGCGGGTACTCCTGATAGGCTGGGGGGGAACGGCGAACAAGCAACCCGACCCGTGAGGGAGGGCGTTCTGAGAAACTCGCACGGTCTAAAAACAAGACACCACCCACCGCCGCCCGTGTGCTGCAACGAAGGAGTTTCGAAAGAAATGGGCAGTATCGACCTCACCAACGTGCAAACACCATGAACGATGACACGCCAATGACCGGGAATGGGCAAGGCGGATCGCCGCTCCAAGCGCCCCATATTCCGCTGGTGCCGTACCAGCCTGGGGGGGGCGGGACGCCCGAGGACAACGCGCGCAGGTTCTACGAGGTGATCCGCCAGCGCCGCAGCGTCCGGATGTTCTCGGACCGGCCGGTCCCGCGAGAGACGATCGAGTGGGTCTGCCTCGCGGCGGGGACCGCCCCCAGCGGGGCCAATAAGCAGCCGTGGCGGTTCGTGTGCGTCAGCGACCCGGCGCTCAAGAAGCGCATCCGCGAGGGCGCGGAGGCCGAGGAGCGCGAGTTCTATTCGCGCAAGGCCAACGCGCAGTGGCTTGCGGACCTGAGGCCCTTCGACACCACGTCCGACAAATCGTTCCTGGAGATCGCCCCGTGGCTGATCGTCGTCTTCAAGTTGATGAAGACCGATGACGGCGGGCAGGTGTACTACGCCAGCGAGAGCATCGGCATCGCGACGGGCCTGCTGCTGTGCGCAGCGCACCACGCGGGGCTGGTGACGCTGACGCACACGCCCAGTCCCATGAAGTTCCTGTCCGGGATTCTGGAGCGCCCGGAGCACGAGCGGCCGTTCCTCCTGATCCCCGTCGGGTACCCGGCGCCCGGCTGCGTGGTGCCGGATATTCAGAAGAAGCCCGTGGGGGAGGTGGTGGTGTGGCGGTAGGAAGCCGGTGATGATGTATAATGAAAGCAGGAGACGCGCCCATGTCCTGGCAAGAACGCATCGTGCTCGATCCCAAGGTGTTGCTTGGAAAGCCAGTGGTGAAGGGCACCCGACTCTCCGTTGAGTTGCTGGTCGATCATCTTGCTCAGGGATGGTCGGAGGCGGACATTCTTCGCAACTACCCCAAGTTGACCGTGGAAGACATCCGGGCATGCCTCGCGTACGCATCCGAGCGTTTGTCCGCGGAGCGCGTCTACCCGCTTTCAACGTGAGCGCTATGCCGAGATTTCTGGCGGATGAGAACTTCCCGGGCGATGCCGTCCGCGGGATGCGGGATCGCGGACTGGATGTCGCATGGGGGTGTGAAGATCAATCGGGCGCGGCGGATGACAAGGTCTTGTCGCGTTCACAAGCCGAGCAGCGAGTATTGCTGACGTTTGACAAGGACTTTGGCGAGTTGGTGTTCCGGCGGGGCGTTCATTGTTCCGCCGGCGTAGTTCTGTTCCGGATCAAACTCCCAAGTCCGGACTGGACGGTTGCGATGGCGCTCACCTCGCTCCTCTCCCGCGACGACTGGCAAGGCATGTTTAGTGTCGTTGAGCCGGGACGCGTCCGTATGTCGGCGCTGCCGTCCGCTCACCCATAAAACGCCACGGCCGGAGCGATCACCATTGCTGCTCAAATCGCCACCTTGCGGTTGTATACCCACCATTCCAGCATGATGATCGCCAGCGCGCCCAGCAGCAGGTAGGGCCAGAGTTTGCGGCGGAGCGCCGATTCCTCATCGCTCTTGGCCGCGACCTGGTCGTTGGCCAGCGCGAGCATGGTCGAGGCCCCGATGTCCGATTCGCCCGGGTCGGTCAGGTTCGCGGCGATGGGCCTGCGGACCCTGCCGCCGCCCTCCTCCCCCTGGAAGTCCGATGCCGATGCCGCGCCCAGCCACGAGACGGTGTAGATGCCGTTGCTGACGACCGGGCCGAAGGCGACCGAGCCGTCGCTGGCGGGCTCGACCTCCACGCGCGCGTTGTCGGGGAGCGTGATCCGCACATCATTTGAGCCGATGGGGATCCGCGTGCGGAGCGTGTCGCCGGGGCGGACGGCCTCGCCCGATGCGCCCGCGCCGGCGTCCGACAGGTACAGCACCGAGCCGGCGAGGAAGAGCACCCAGCCGGGGTCGAAGGTCCAGTCCGATTCGGTCACGTCCCACGGCACGATGATCGCAAGGACGTTCGAGTCTGAGACCTCGACGACCGCCGGGAAGCCCTTGTCCGAGGTTGCCAGCGAACGCACCGGCGTGTCGGGCTCGATGGCGACCTTGCGGAACTTGATGATGTTGGCCTTGTCGATGGCGGAGAGTGCCATGGCGGGGTGGTCGCGCCGGTAGTCGACCACGATCGCGCCCTCCTCGGCGATGCCCAGGTCGGTCACGCCCAGGGGCGCGGGCGGCGCGATGCCGATGACAACGCTCCGGCCCGCGGGCAGGCCGGGCGTCCGGCCCGTGGCAACCGGAGTGCCGGGAACACCGGGCGTTGTGCCCGGCGCGGGTGTTGGGGGCACAGCGGCTGGGGCGGCGGCATTCGCCTTCACATCCGGCAGCCAGCGGTCGAATACGAACACGTCGTACTGCCCGGTCTTCCCCTCGTCGAGGAGTTTCTGGAAGTCCGCGGGCTTGATGAGATCGAACTGCGAGAGTTTCATGCCGCGGAACGCCGCCTGGATGAACAAACTGCCCTCGGTCACCAGCGCGACGGACAGCCGCTTGGCGGGAGGGATGACAACGAAACCGATGTTGTCTGTGGGGAGCGCATCGTCGCCCGAACTGTTGATGCGGACGGTGGCGATGCCGCCCTCGGCGCGGTCGATGGGAAAGACAAATCCGCCAAGGCCCGGCACCCAGTTCTCGCCTGAGTCCTTGGGGTCGGCGGTGGGGAGCGTGCCCTCCTCGGGCTGGTGCAGGCCCTCTTTGGGCTTGGCGGCGCCGACAAGCACGTCGCGCACATTGCTCACCACGCCATCGATCACGAGTTCGACATCGACGCTGCGCTCGGCGCGGTCGGTCGATTGCAAGCCCACGAAGATCGACAGGCGCAGCGGGTTGTCGAATGCCCGCTCGGCCCGCAGGCCGGTGATGCCGACGTTGGCGGTGTCGGCCTCGCCCACGCGGTGGTAGATGACCGAGTCCGTCTCGCCGCGCTGGACCTTCAAGGCATCGGGCAGACGGCCATCGGTGATGAGGTGGATCGTCGCGCCGGGACCGACGGGGACAAAGCCCACGTTCTCCTCGAACTTCATCTTGCCCGTGTACGCCTCGGCCAGCGCCCAGCACCGCTCCAGCGAGCCGGGGGCGTCCGAGGGCTTGATGGACTCGATGGCGTTCTTCAGGTCGCTCTTGGAAGTGGTGAAGGTCTGGAGCACCTGCGCGCTGGTGTTGAAGGCGATGACCATCGCGTCCTCGCCCTTGTCGTCGAACAGGCCCGGCTCCTTCAGGGCCTCGACGAGTTTGAGCGCGCGGGTCTTCGCGGCCTCGAGGCGCGACGCGCCGGTTGCGCCCTCGGGCGCGCCCGATGGCACGGGCTCGCCATCGGTCGCGTTCATGCTCGCGGAGTTGTCGATCAGGATGATGTGGCGGGCGTTTGTCTTGCCCTCACCGCGCAGTTCCGGCTGGCCGATCGCCATGAGGACCGCCGCGAGCACGAGCAGTTGCAGGAAGAGCAGGATGTTGTTGCGGAGTTTCTGGAAGGGCGCGTTGGCCTGGAGGTCCTGGATCGCCTTCTTCCACAGGAGCGTGGTGGAGACCTCCATGTCGCGCCGGCGGAGTTTGAGAAAGTACAGGATGATGAGCGCCGGCACGGCGATGGCCGCGGCGATTCCGGCGAGGATGGGTGTGGCGAAGATCATTGGGCATCGTCCGGGAGGAACTCGGAGCAGGAGGAACTCAGAGGAGCAGAGTGAGCAGAGGGAAGCAGAGAAGAAATGGAATATCAGAGAGGAGAGGAAGGGGAGCCTGGGCTGTGGGCAGGCGTCAATAGTCGTGAGTCGAATCGAGCGCCGAACTCGCAGAACCGGCCGCGGTAAGTAAAGGAGAGTCAGGCAGTGCTCGAACGAGGGAGGCGTGCGGGTTGATGACCCGGGCAACTCCGTGACGAACCTGGACTTCGTTGAAGTTGAGGAGCAGGCCGAGCGGAAGATCAGCGGACCGCAGGTACGACAGCAGTTGGGCGCGGTGGACATCAACTACGCGCTCGATGGCTTTGAGTTCCAGAACGACGAGACCCTCAACCACCATGTCGATCCGCAGATCGCCGATCTCGATCGCCTTGTAGCGGAGCCGGATCGGTCGCTGCCGATCGACGTGAAGGTCACGCTCCTGAAGTTCGTAGGCCAGGGCATCCTCGTAGAGCCGTTCAAGAAGTCCGGGTCCGAGGTGGGAGTGTACTTCGATGGCCGCGGCGATGATCTGCCGCGTCACGTCGTTCCACGCCTCAGGGATTAGTTTGTGTGACACGCTGTTCATAACCGACCCGGCTCCGTCCTGCCCCAACTCCGACCTCTGCTTCTTCTCTGCTCACTCTGCTCCTCTGAGTTTCTTCCGGGTTCCCTTCCTACTTCAACAGCCCCCGCCGTCGCAGATAATCCAGCACCAGCACATCCACCGGCGTGTCGCTTTTGACGGTCATATGCACGATGTCGCGTTGGGCGCAGAACTCGTGCAGGCGGTTGCAGTAGGCGTTGAGGGTCTGCTTGTACTTCTTGAGCAGGGGCGCGGTGATGGTCACCTCGGCGGTGTCGCCGTCCTCCATGTCCTTCAGGCGGAGGTCGCCCCCGACGTTGGGCTCCATTTCCTGCGGGCTGAGGACCTGGATGGCAAAGAGGTCGTACCCGTGCCCGATGAGGAGGCGCAGGCCGGTCTCGTAGCCCTCTTTGACCATGAAGTCCGAGAGGAAGATCATCACGCCCTTGCCGCGGCGGGCCACGGCGATGCGCTTGCACGCGTCGGTGAAGCGCGTGCCGCCGATGGGCTCGATGGCGCAGAGGTAGCGGGCGATGTCGTCGAGGCGGCGGCGACCCCGAAGGTCGCGCAGCGTGGACACCAGTCCGTTGCTTGATGGTGCCGCGGTCGGCGCGTCAGGCGTTGCCGGCGGTGCGGTGGGCGCGCCATCGACGCTCACGGCGTCGATCCGTTCGCCGATCGCCGAGATCGCCACGCGGTTCAGGTTCACCAAACCGATGTACGCCAGGCTCGCGGCCAGGCGCTGGCAGAACAAAAACTTGTTGGGCTCGCCCGCGTCCATGCTCGTGGAGCAATCGACGACGACGTGGAGCGAAAGGTCTTCCTCTTCGAGGAACAGTTTGAGGAAGAGGCGGTCGAGGCGGCCGTAGACGTTCCAGTCGATGTGGCGGAGGTCGTCGCCCTCGACGTAGGGGCGGTGGTCGGCGAACTCGACCGATTGGCCGCGCTTCTTGGAGCGGCGCTCGCCGCGGAGTTTACCCGCGAAGATCTTGCGGCTCGAAACGTCGAGTTGACCGAGCCGCGCCATGAGCGCGGGCTCGAGGAGGTCGTCAAGCCGCTGGGGACGTTTGATGTTGGGGGTTCTAAGCATGGTCAGGAGTTGAACGCAGACAGGAAGAACTCAGAGGAGCAGAGAGAGCAGAGGGAAGCAGAGAAATACAGCGAGTGGGAGTACCGATGGACGAAGACGCGGTAAAGGAAAGAACTATGAATCTGAATCGTGTTTCCGTAAAAAGGAGTGGGGGATGCGTAGTAAAACAAGTACGAAAAAGCGTGGCACAAGATGCGAGGCAACGAACAAGAGCGGAGACAGGTGAGCGTGAAACAGCACTGTTGGGTGATCTCTTTGCAAGTGACAGCATTCTGTCGTCAGTCTCCTAATGTCTTGTCCTCTCTGCTGCCCTCTGCTCTCTCTGCTCCTCCGAGTTCCTCTTTGCCTCTGCGTTCAATCCCCTCTTCCGTCCTCACACCGCCTTGACCGGCTCCTTGGGCGTTGCTTCCACGATCTTGCCCACGATGTCGTCCGCGCTCACGCGGTCCGCCTCGGCCTCGAAGTTCAGGATCAGCCGGTGCCGGAGCGCCAGCAGCGACACGTCCTGGATGTCCTTGTAACTCACATGGAACCGCCCGTCGGTCACGGCCTTCACCTTCGCGCCCAGCAGCAGCGCCTGCGCGCCCCGGGGCGAGGAGCCGCAGCGGACGTACTTGCCGGTGATGTTGGGCGCATACTCCCCGCCCGGCTGCGTCGCCAGCGCCAGCCTCGCCGCGTACTCCTTCACATGCGGCGCGACCACGCAGTCGCGGATGAGTTGCTGGGCCGCGATGATCGAGGGGCCATCGAGAACCTTCTGAACGTCGGGGACCTGGGTGCCGGTGGTGCGGTCGAGGATCGTCATCAGGTCGTCGAGTTGCGAGTACCCGACGTTGATCTTGAAAATGAACCGGTCCATCTGCGCCTCGGGCAGGGGGTAGGTGCCCTCCTGCTCGATGGGGTTCTGCGTCGCGAGCACGAAGAACGGCTTCTCGAGTTTGTAGGTCGTGCCCGAGGCGGTCACGCTCCGCTCCTGCATGGCCTCGAGCAGGGCCGACTGGGTCTTGGGCGTGGCGCGGTTGATCTCATCGGCGAGGACGATCTGGGCGAAGATCGGGCCGCGCTGGAACTGGAAGGCGCGCCGGCCCGTGTCGGGGTCCTCGCTCACGATGTTCGTGCCGATGACGTCCGCGGGCATCAGGTCGGGCGTGAACTGGATGCGTGAGAAGGGGAGCGAGAGGCTGTCGGCCAGCGTGCGCACCAGCAGCGTCTTGCCCAGGCCGGGAACGCCCTCGAGCAGCACGTTGCCGCCCGCGAACAGGCCGATGAGAGTCGCGTCCACCACCTCGCGGTGGCCGACGATGATCTTGCCGATCTCCGACTGGAGCGTTTTGAACGTGGTGCGGAACGCCTCGCACGCCTGCTTGGCGCGCTCGGGTGTGTCGGGCATGAAGTCGGATTTGGTTGCCATG
>CAYMWG010000114.1:4340-8516 GCA_964393765.1 uncultured Phycisphaeraceae bacterium | reverse complement strand
TTAGCATGCAGACTCCCCCGTCTATCCCGCGCGAGTTCGTCCAGCAGTTCGAGGCCGCGCACCTGCACCGGCTCCGCCAGCGGGTCTTCTGGTACTGCATCGTGGTACTCGGCCTGCTCGCGCTGAGTTTCACCCGCATCGGGCTCGATCTCGCCGCGCCCCTCGATGCCCGCGAGCCGATCGGCTACATCATCCTACGCATCGCCACGGCGACGACGCTCATCATCTGCTATATCAGTGTCACGATCTACATCCTCCCGGCGCATCGCGGCCGGCAGCAGGTCATCAACGCCTACGGCGTGCTGATCATCACCACCACACTCGTGGTCACGCTCGCGATGCCGCGCATCGACAACGGCTTTCTAATCACCGACGCGCGTCCCGCCGAATACGGCAACCCCGCCGCGGCCCAGCAGGGCGTCACGCTCTTCTTCATCCTGATGCTGCACCTGATCGCCTCGCTCCTGGTGGACCTCTCGCCCCGCGACGGCGTGCGCATCTATGTGCCCATGCTCCTGATCTACGCGCTCGGCCTGGCGCTGGACCGCTATCTCTCCACCGCCGCCGCGCTACGCCTGGCCATCATCGCCCCGATCGTCGGCCTGCCCGGCCTGCTCTGGAGTCTCTGGCGGCACCGCGCGTTCGCGGACCAGTTCCTCGCACGCGCGATGGTCGATCGCTACGACCGCGTCACACGCGAGGTCGCCGAGGCCCGTCGCGTCCACGAGGCGATGTTCCCGCCCCCGGTGACACGCGGCAAGGTCCACGTCCACTACAGGTACGAGCCCATGCTCGATATCGGTGGCGACTTCTTGTTCATCCACCCGCTCTCCGCCTCGAGAACCGCGGCCGATGTCCCGATCAGCATCGTCGTGATCGACGTCACAGGGCACGGCTTCCCCGCGGCCCTCGCCGTCAACCGCCTCTACGTCGAACTCACCCGCGCCTTCGCGTCTAGTGATGACCCTTCCCCTGCCCACATCATCGCCGAACTCAACCGCTCAA
This sequence comes from uncultured Phycisphaeraceae bacterium, assembly GCA_964393765.1. Taxonomy (GTDB): domain Bacteria; phylum Planctomycetota; class Phycisphaerae; order Phycisphaerales; family UBA1924; genus JAHBXL01. Next base: position 7,511 of record CAYMWG010000114.1, on the reverse strand, counting down.
TGTCCAGCGGCCTCATGCCCGATGGCATCTATGCCACCGCGGCCGTGCTCCGCGCTCGCGCCGACAACGGCCACCGCTTGCTGGAGTGGTGCGGCGCGGGCCACCCCGACGCCATGCTCCGCCGGGCCAACGGCGACCTCATCCATCTCAGGTCCTCGTCTCCGATGCTCGGCGTGGTTGATCCGGATCGCTTCAAGCCGAGAGATGAGCGCACCGATTTCGCCCCAGGCGACCGCGCCATCGCCTTCACCGATGGGGTGCTCGAGGCCAAGGACGCGGCGGGCGAACAGTTCGGCATGGACCGGCTCAAGGCGGCGCTCGGCACGCCGAGCATCGCCTCTGTCGCGGCCCCCACGGTGCCAGACCGTTCACCGCCGCCAAACCCTGACCCAGCATCCGCAGCCGAAGTAGTCGCCCATCCGGGCGACACCCCCGCGCCCCCCGCTACGACCAACACGAACGGCGAGTCCCCCCCGCACAGCCCGGCAGACGCCCTCTTCGCCGCGGTCGCGGCGTTCCGGAGCGGACCGACCCTCGACGATGTGCTCATCGTTGAACTCTTCTCCGCGAAATGAGACCCATGAACTTCACTGCCGTGCCATTCCGTAAACGCCTCCTGCACATCCTGCTCTGGTGCCTGGCGGGCGCGGCGGCGAGCGGCGTGCTCACGGTGCTCGTCTCCGACCGTGACGTCCTCTGGCGCGTCACCGCGATGGGCTTTGTCGCTGCCGCGGCGGTCGGGTTGATGATCCCCTGCTCCATCCTGGCCGACCGTGAGCGGTCGCGCGCGGCGGGCCATTTCGGAATCACGCTCTGCATTATCCAGTTCCTGCTTTCGATCGTCTTCATCTGGTCGGGCCTGTGGCCCTGGCGGCTCGAAGAGCGCATCGGGTGGACCATCCTGCTCATCGGACTCATGGCCGTCCCCTGCATTGGTTTCCTGTGGATGGCGAGCAACCGCGCCACACGCGCTGCGGGGATCGTCGGGCTCGCGTTCGCCGCGATCAGTTCAGCCTGCTACATGCTCGCCATCTGGTTTGAATCCTCGGTGTTTCTCAACTACCGCTCCGGCGAGACAGGGCACGCGTTCGCCGCCGCGGGACTGTTTGCCTCGCTCTCGCTCATCGGACTGGGAATGGACAGTCGTCACTGGCGATGGATCGGTGTGGGCGCGTCCGCCACCATGCTTGCGCTGGCTCTCTATGGCATCTGGCGCATGCCGCAAGGCGATCCCGCGTTCACCGTCTGCGCATCCACGCTCGCGGCCTTGGTGGCCTTCGCCAATGTTCTCATCCGCGCGAGCCTCATTGGTGGCCAGCGCCTGGTGATTTATGGGACAATCGCTTCCGCCGCGGCGATCGCGCTCCTGCTCGACCTTCAGGCCATCATTGCCGATCCGGGAAACGACACCTTCGGTTTCCGCCGATTGATCGCGGGCGCGACGATCGTCACCATCAGCGGGACGCTCGCGGTGGTGGTGCTGGCGATGCTCAACCGTCGTTCGCTCCGCCGGGCCGACAGCGTCGCGGCCGGAACGCTGCTCAGCGCCATTTCGCTCCAGTGTCCGCGCTGCGGCAAGCAGCAGACTCTGGCGCTGGGCGAAGGCCGGTGTTCCGACTGCCGACTGATCATCCACACGCGAGTCGAGGTCCCGGCCTGCGGCAAGTGCGGGTACGACCTGTCGATGATCCGCGGCGAGAACTGTCCCGAATGCGGGACACCAATCGGGTGATTCCCCGCACCCTTCCTCACCCACTCACCTCATCACTCTCGACCGGCCTCTCCCGCACCCGCGCCGGCAGACGTCCCCACACCAGCATGACCGGAACGAGCGAGAGCGCACACAGCGCTGACCCCACCAGGAACGGCGCGCCCGCCCCCGGGTACGGCGTCGGCCCTTCCTTGCTCGTGAACAAGAAGAATGAGAGGCCGCCGGCGACCGGCCCCAGGATCAACGCGATGCTCGTGAGGCTCCCGAGCGCGCCTTGCAGCAGACCCTGCTCAGTCGGCGGCACGGCCTTTGACGTCATCGCCTGAGCGGCCGGGCCCGCGATCCCGCCGATCGATGCCAGGACAATGGTTGTGTAGACCATCCACCCGTGCGTTGCCAGCCCGTACGCGGCGAACGCGAACACACCCAGCGCAAGGCCCGCGACAAGGCACACCCGTTCTCCCAGGGCGGGGATGATCTTCCGCGCCAGCCCTCCCTGCACCACCGCCGCGCTGATACCCACAGTGAAGAGCGACAGGCCTGTGTCCCACGGCGTCCACGCGAAGCGGTTCTGCATCGACAGCACCCAGGTGGTGTGCAGGCCGAACTGCGCGACGTTCGAGATGAACAGCGTCGCCGCGAGCATCGTGACCACCCGGTGCCCCCACATCCACACCAGCGCGCCGATCGGGTTGGCCTTCTTCCAGGAGAACGCCCGGCGCAACTCTCGCGGCAGCGATTCGGGCACCACAAAGAACCCGTAGAAGAAGTTGCAGAGCGTCAGCACGCCCGCGGCGATGTACGGGTAGCGCACATCTCCATGCCCGATCAGCGGAAGATTCAGCGTGTGGTCGCCCAGCAGCCCGCCGATGAGCGGACCGATCACAAATCCGAGCCCGAACGCCGCGCCGATGATGCCAAAGCCGGCCGCGCGCTTCTCCGGCGGCGTGATGTCCGCGATGTACGCGCTGCAAACCGCGATCGTTGCCCCGGATACCCCATTGAGCGCCCGGGTGACGAACATGAACGTCAGACCCGTCGCCACCCCGAAGGAGGCTGTCACGCCGGGGGCCATCGACCCGGCGAAATAGTCCATGGCCGATCCCAGCAGCGCGACGAGCAGTACCGGCCTGCGGCCGAAGCGGTCCGACAGCGAACCGAGGATCGGCGAAAACACGAACTGCATGACCGCGTAGGTCACGACGAGCATCATCACCGGGAGTGAGGTGTCGTGCTCAGCGCCCTCGGGCGGTAAACCTCGCACCATCGCGACCAGCCGCGGCATGACGGGAATCAGCAGGCCGAAACCCAGCACGTCAAGCAGGATGGTGATGAAGACGAAGATCAGACTGGGCGCACGGCGCTTCATGGGTCAGCGAGGGTAGTGGGCGGAAAGGGAACTGTCCTGGGTCTTCGGTCACGACTCACGACTCACGACTCACGACTCACGACTCACGACT
>CAYMWG010000114.1:0-4240 GCA_964393765.1 uncultured Phycisphaeraceae bacterium | reverse complement strand
CGCCGCCCTCATCGCGGTCCTCCTCGCCGCCTTCGCCGTCGGGCCGACCGCGAGCGCCACGCCCATCCGCCGATACTTCCGGGTGCTCGGCTTGCCAAAGATCCGCACCTGCAAACCCTTGATGGCGAGCGCCCTCTCAAGTCCGTCGTACTCCGGTTCGCGCTCTGATTCCTCATCCGCGAGGATCACCGCACTCGCCGCGCCGCCCCGCTCGTACCGGATCGTCGGGATCGGCAGACCCAGAATCGCCCGCACATGGAGGTCAAACTCGGAGAGGTCCTGGGAGATCATCGTCACCATTCCCGTATCGTGCGGCCTGGGCGAGAGTTCGCTGAAGATCACCCGATCCCCCTTGACGAAGAACTCGACGCCGAACAGCCCCGCGCCGCGCTCCCCCGCGATCTCTCGCGTCACCACCGCGGCCATCCGCTGAGCCGTCTTCACCAGCGCCGGCTTCATCGCGCATGGCATCCAGGATTCCTGGTAATCCCCCCGCTCCTGCCGGTGCCCGATCGGCCGGACGAACAGCGTCCGGGCCCGCTCGCTGAGTCTGCGGCCACCGACCATCGCGCGCTGCCGGATAGTCAAAAGCGTGATCTCGCAGTCAAAGTCGATGAACTCCTCGGCGATCACGCGGCGCGTGTCGCCCCGCATCCCCGCGCACGCGTACGCCCACGACCCGGCGATGTCCTCCCGCCTCCGCGCGACAGACTGTCCCTTGCCACTCGACGACATCACCGGCTTGATAACGCACGGCAGGCCGATCGTGCCACTGACTTTCAAGTCAGTGGTCATTGATCCTCTCCTGTTTCTTGCACTGACCCGAAGGTCCGTGGCACCGATAATCACCCGCTCCAACTCTTCCGCCGACCCCGCATACGCGAACCGCGCTGTCGGGAGTTTCAGTTTGCTCGCCGCGACATCGCGAATCGCGTCGCGGTTCATAGTCAGGTTGGTTGCCCGCGCCGATGGAATGATGTCATAGCCCGCCTTCTCGAGCGTCAGCAGCCGCTCCGTGCGGATCGCCTCGACCTCCGGCACCACATGGTCGGGCTTGTGCATCCGCACGATCGCCTCCAAGGCATCGCCGTCGAGCATGTTGATGACTGCGAAGGCATCGGCCACCTGCATCGCCGGTGCGTTGGCGTAAGAATCCACGGCGATCACGCGGCAGCCCAACCGCTTCGCCGAGATCGCCACTTCCTTCCCGAGTTCACCCGAGCCCAGCAGCATCAGCGTCGGCATCTTCATGGCCGTGAGCATACCCGGCGGTCCCGCCGACGCTGCCTTTACGGCCGATCAAACCCCTCGCCCCACTTCTTGCCCATCTCCGCACGCACCTGCTCTACCGCAAGCAGCAGGTCCGCCTCACCCAAGAGCGTCTCGGGACCGGCCCCGCCCTCCGCCAAGCCCCGCCAGAGTTTCCGCCGGATCGAGCCGGACGGAGTGAGTCGCACTTCCACAAGTCCGCTGCAGTCTTTCCCGAACACATCGGCAAGCCCCGGTAACTCGATGGCGACCGGATCGGACCCCAGTTCCTCGATCAGCCAGCCCGTCTTGCGAGAATCGCGCAGGCCGACCTCCAGGTCGCGCCGGATCGCCACACCGCCCTTGGACCATCGTTGAGCCGCCACGGATGCTGCGTGCCGCTGGTCCTTCTTGGGCAGCACCTGCAAATCCCACAACTCGTCATCGATCGCGTGCGTCACGGCGTAATCCCAGTCCGACTCGTTACGGCGCAGCGCGCTCGCGCCGATCACCGCGCCCACGATGTGCGCTGTACCGTCGTCCCATGTGAACGATGAACCACGCTCGGAGATCCCCGGAATGGTCTGGTGGCCGTACCAGGTGGCGATCTCGTGCCACGTCGTCACCGCAACGCTCATTCGCTGCGCGAGACGGATCGACGCCTCCTCGATCAGGGCATCACGCTCCTCCGCGCTCATCTCGCCCCACCACGCCGGTCGATGCACGACCACCTCAAAACTGCCCTCGCAATAGCGGAACGCAAACCTCGGTGTCCCGTCCCCTTCTCCCGCGCCGTCCCCTTCTCCCGCCCCGTCCCCCGCTTTGCTCAACACCGTGGAAAGGTTTGTGTACAGATACCGCACCCAGTCGATCGACTCCCGCATGTGCGAGACATCGATGAACCCAGCCCGCCTTGTGTACAGCGTGCCCCGCTCGCGCTCGCCCTTCTGCCCGATGCGCGCCAACGTCGTGCCGGCGCAATGCACCCCCATGTCATCCGGGTTTGCCTCCTCATAGAGCGAGAAAACGCCGGGAAACGGTAGCGATCCAAGCCGCATCCGCGGCGCGCCCGCCGATGAGGCGCAGCCGCCCGCGCACGCCGCGCCCAGCACCGCGCCACAAACCATGCCTCCGACCCAAGAAGTCTTCATGCCTGCACTTTACACGAACTTCACGTCATGGCCCTCAAACAGGCATGAGTGGCTTGTCATCCCCGTTCCACAACCGCTTCATGTTCCCCACCCTCCCATATGGCCCGCCTCGCAAGACTGTTTCCTTGTGTCGGTTTGGTTCCCCTACACTCTGCCAACGCTCGGGGCGCGGCGGCCATTGTCCAACGTGGGCACGGCCGTCGCTGAGAAGCACCCGTGGAACCTGAACCGGTTCGGACCGGCGGAGGGAAGCGACCATGACCACGATCACCCCCAACACTCGTCCGATCCACCGACTCGGTGTACCCCTCAACGGGGCCAGCAACCCCGGTCGCACCGGCGGCGTCACGACGCCCGGCTCGTTCGCCAACGCGCCCGACATCGGCGGACCGCTCATGTTTTCTTCCCCCGACACGCCCGGAATGCCCGCGCCCAGCGACAAGACCGCGTGGGACTTCATGCCCGAGGGCTGGCTGGTGGAGGTCATTCGCGACGAAACGACGAAGCGACGAAGCGACCAAGTGGTCGCGGGGAGCGGCTGGTCGTCATCGCCGTGCATCGCCTGCGAGTCGTACAAGTTCACCGATGCCCGCGGCCATACCCGACGCGTCACCCCCCCACCGGCCTTCGCGCCCGTCACCCAACTCGAATCCGCGCGCCTCGGCATCATCACCCCGCAGATGGTCCGCGTCGCCCAGCGCGAGCCGCACCTCACCCCCCAGCAGGTGCGCGATGAGGTCGCCGCCGGGCGGATGGTCATCCCTGCGAACATCAACCACCTTGCGCACAAACTCGACCCCATGTGTATCGGGCGGGCCAGCAAGACCAAGATCAACGCCAACATGGGCGCATCGCCCGTCTCCTCCGGCACGCACGAGGAACTCGAGAAACTCGACTGGGCCGTTCGCTGGGGCGGCGACACCGTCATGGACCTCTCGACCGGCGGCGACATCGACGCCTGCCGCGACGCGTTCTGCAAGCACTCCACCGTGCCGATCGGCACCGTGCCGATCTACTCGATGATCATCGGGAAGAAGATCGAGGACCTCGATTGGCCCACGATCGAGGCCTCACTCCACCACCAGGCCCGTCAGGGTGTCGACTACTTCACCATCCACGCCGGCGTCCGTCGCGGCCACCTGAAATACGTCAAGAACCGTCTGATCGGCATCGTCTCCCGCGGCGGTTCGCTCCTCGCCAAGTGGATGCTCGTCCACAACCAGGAAAACATCATGTACGAGCGATGGGATGACATCTGCGACATCCTCCGCCAGTATGACGTCACATTCTCCATCGGCGACGGTCTGCGACCCGGCGGCTTGGCCGACGCGACGGACGATGCCCAACTCGCCGAACTCGAAACCCTCGGCGAACTGACGGAGCGGGCGTGGCGGCGGGGCGTCCAGGTCATGATCGAGGGCCCGGGCCACGTCCCCTTCGACCAGATCGAGTACAACGCGAAGGTCCAGCGGACCCTGTGCCATGGCGCGCCGTTCTATGTTCTTGGGCCGCTCGTCACGGACATGTTCCCCGGCTACGACCACATCACCAGTTGCATCGGCGCAACCGCGATGGCCTATCACGGCGCGGCCATGCTCTGCTACGTCACGCCCAAGGAGCACCTGGGTCTGCCCAAACGCGACGATGTGAAGCAGGGGTGCATCGCCTACAAGATCGCCGCGCACGCCGCGGATATCGCCCTGGGCATCCCTGGCTCGCGCGATCAGGACGATGAACTCACCAAGGCCCGCGCTGCGCTCAACTGGGAAAAGCACTTCGAGTTGTCCTTCGACCCCGACACCGCGCGTGCCTACCACGATGAGGACCTGGATGTCGACACC
>CAYMWG010000113.1:0-8571 GCA_964393765.1 uncultured Phycisphaeraceae bacterium | reverse complement strand
GCCGTGACAAGCACAGCCAGCACACCCAAGGCCACCACCGCAGCCGCGATCCGCTCGCCTATCGAGGCCCGAGCGAGTCGCCGGGGCAACGGGGGGGGGGCGGGAACGGGTTCCGGCGTGCCTGTCACGGTCGGAGCGTAGTCGGCCGCACGCCGCGGCGCGTCGTGATAGGCTGTCCGCAGGAGGCCATATGAACGACATGCGACCGCCGAGCGATCCCGTCAGCCGAATGATCTGGGTGCTGCTCCTGCTCGCCGCTCTCGGCGCCGTTGCCTACGGAGTGTTCTTGATCGTGGACCGCGGCAGCCGCCAGATCGGGCCGTTCCTCATCGGCCTGGGCCTCATCTTTGTCCCGATCGCCTTGGTCTCTGCCATTGGCGCATTGATCGTCATCGGCACTGGGGTGTACTGCCTCACGGTCGGAGCAACGCTCTACGGCATCGTGTTCATCCTGCTCGGACTTGTCACCCTCGCGGATCGCGGCAAGGAGATCGTCTCGTCGCGCGGCGCGGGCCCAAACAGCCTCCCGTGAGCGCATAACATCGGCCCCATGCCGACCACGTTGAACGCCCGCTCCGACCGCCTCAAGGCCCTGCCGCCGTTCCTGTTCGACGAGATCGACCGGAAGAAGCGGGAGCGGATCGCCGCGGGCGCAGATGTCATCAACCTCGGCGTGGGCGACCCGGACAAGCAGACGCCCGCGTTCATCGTCGAGGCGATGGACAAGGCGATGCGCGAACTGGTCAATCAGCAATACCCCGCCGTCGGAGGGGGGCTGGGCGTCTTCCGACAGGCGTGCGCGCGGTTCATGCACAAGCGTTTCGGCGTCACGGTTGATCCGATGCGCCACATCGTCTGCTGCATCGGGTCGAAGGACGGAATCGCGCACCTCCCATGGGCGGTGACAAACCCTGGCGATGTCGTGCTCGTGCCCGACCCCGCCTACCCGGTCTACGAGATCGGTGCAACGCTCGCCCACCTCCGCATCCACAAGATGCCCGCTTCGGCCGAAAGCGGGTGGAAGCCAGACTTCGCCAAGGTCCCCGCGGACATCGCCAAGGTGGCGAGGATCGCCTGGGTCAACTATCCGAGCAACCCGACCGCCGCCTGCGCCGACATCGCCTTCTACGAGCGGCTGCTAGAGTGGACCGGCGGCACCTTCAGTGAAGGGCACCGCGGCTGCATCGCCGCCTCCGATGTCGCCTACAGCGAACTCTACTTTGAGAGCAAGCCCGTCTCCATGTGGCAGGCCCGCAACGCCGCGATCGACGAGACGGCTGGCATCGAGTTCCACTCACTCTCCAAGACCTTCAACATGACCGGCTGGCGCATCGGCTTCGCCGTCGGCCACCCGGAAATCGTCGCTGCGCTCGCGGGCGTCAAAGCGAACGTCGATTCGGGGGTCTTCAACGCGATCCAGGTCGCCGGCGCGGCCGCGCTCGACGGCTTCGACCGCCCGGAAGTGCAGGCCATGCGCGACCTCTACCGCGAACGCCGGGACGTCATCGTCCCCGCCCTCCGCGCCATCGGATGCGACGTCCACAGCCCGGGTGCCGGATTCTTTGTCTGGGCGCGGACGCCCAAGGGCAAGGACGGCAAGCACATGGATTCAATGTCCTTCGCCAGCCGATTGCTGGAAGAGGCCGACACAGTCGTCGTTCCCGGGGCGGGCTTCAGCCCCGCCGGGCGCGAGTATCTCCGCATCGCCCTCACGGTCGAGGCCCAGCGGATGGCCGAAGCCGCGGCCCGATTCAACCGTATCAACTGGTAGGTCCCTCCATCCTCCCGGCAGGGGGGCCGAGCGCAGTTCGTATGGGTGATTGAATGACCGAATGGGTTCTGGGCATCCTGGTGGCCGCGATCGTCGTGGCCATGATCGTCGCACTAGGCACCAGCGGCCCCGGGGCACGCGCCCGCCGTGCGCGCAGGCAGCGCTACCAACTGGAGGACTCGGCCTCCCGCATCCCCCTCGCCGCCAATGCCGCGCCCGCGGCCGCGCCGCAACCGCTGGAGGAACTCGCGCCGATCTCCCGGCCCTATGACGGCGCTCCACCCGCGCCGTTCGCCCGCGCCGAATCCCCCGAACCGCTTGGCCGCAGCGCTGCGCCCCTGGGCCGCATGGTGATGACGCCTGATGGCGAGATGATCCTGACCCAGCCCCCGTTCGCGCTGCGCGAAGCGATCTTCACGCGCAAGGCCGGCCGCTATGTCGCCGCCATGTACCGTCGCCTTCCGCCCTGGGTAGTCGTGTGCCCCCGCGTGCGGCTCGACTCCCTGCTCAGCCCGACCAAGCCCGACGGACGTGATGCCGCGGACTGGCGCACCTGGAGGCACCGAGTGCGCATGCGCTCTCTCGACTTCGTACTCTGCGACCGCCGCACCTGGAAGCCCCTTCTGGCCGTCATCATCGAGGGCGCGCCCGGCGCGGCCAACGACCCCGTTCAGAAGCCCGGCTCGGCCCCCGGCGGCGCGCCCGGCGAGGCGATGAAGATCGGCGGTGGCAAGGACCGCATCGTCGATGAGGTGCTGGGCGCCGTCGGCCTCCCGCTCATTCGCGGCACCGGCCGCTTCAACGAGGACTGGGCCATGATCCGGCCCTACGTCGAGACAGCCATCCTGCCATCCCCATCCGAGGCCGACATGGCCGATGAGGCCCGTCGCGCCCGCCCCAACGCCGCGGTCTCGCTCTTGCGCATGGACGATCAGAAGGGTTGGCTGCTGGAATAGCCGCTTCGGTTTTTTTCCTTGAAGTTTGGCAAATGTGCGGTATGCTGCGTACATGCCCCTGCGGTCGCTCTTTCTTGACCTGAACGCCTATTTCGCTTCGTGCGAGCAGCTCATGCACCCGGAGTTGCGCGGCAGGCCGATCGCCGTCGTGCCGATGCTCGCGGACACCACTTGCTGCATCGCGGTGAGCTATCCGGCCAAGAAGTTCGGCGTCAAGACCGGCACTCGCGTCGGCGACGCCAGACGCATGTGCCCGGGGCTCATCCTTATCACGGGGCGACACGAGGACTACATCCGTATCCACCACGAGATCATCGCTGCGGTGGACACGGTCATCCCCGTACACAAGGTCTGCTCGATCGACGAGATGGAGTGCAGACTGCTCGGCAGGGAACGCGAGCCGGATCGTGCGATGGAGATCGCACACCGGGTCAAGCTGGCGATCCGCCGGCGTGTGGCCCGGGGCGCGGACTGCCTGACATGCTCGATCGGTCTTGCGCCCAACCGTGTTCTTGCGAAGGTCGCCACTGATATGCGCAAGCCCGACGGTCTGGTGTGCATCCGGCAGGAGGAGTTGCCGCACCGGCTGACGGAACTGGTGCTCCAGGACATGCCCGGAATCGGGCCGCGAATGGAGATACGGCTCAACGACCGGGGCATCCGCACGATGGCGGACCTGATCGATCGCACCGTGCCGGAACTGGTGCAGGCGTTCGGGAGCATCGAGGGCGAGTATTGGTGGCACTGGCTGCGCGGGAATGAGTTGGAGCGGCGCGAATCGCGGACAAAGTCCATCGGGCACCAGCATGTGCTGCCCCCGGCGCAGCGCAATCTGCACGATGCAAGGGCCATTCTCATCCGGCTGCTGCACAAGGCGGTCGCCCGGCTTCGTCAGAACGGGTATCTATCACCCACGCTCTGTGTGTTCGTCCGTTGCATGAATGAAGGGCCCGGCGGCAGGTGGGGGGGCAAGTCTTCCTGGGAGCGAAAACTCTCGCTGGGGGTGCCGACGGACGACACGCTCGAGTTTGTCGATGCGCTGGCGAAGGCGTGGCGCGAGGCGGAGGCCGCGCTCTCGGCAGCACGGCTGCTCATGGTCGGCGTGACGCTCGTGGACCTTGTCCCCGTCATCGGGACGACGCTGCCGCTCTTTACACCTGCCCGGCCGCGCCAGCGGCTAGGCGCGGTCATGGACAAGGTGAACAGCATGTTCGGCAAGGGCACGCTGTACCCGGCATCGATGCACTCGGCGAAGGACTCAGCGCCGGTGCGCATCGCGTTTCACTGCATTCCCGACTTGGACCTGCCCGCGTAGCGATCGCAAACTCATCGACGCTGCATTTACCGCGGAGGCACAGAGATCAAGTAGAAGCAGTCCACGCGACATTCCATGATCCCACCTCTCGCGTCCTCAGTGCCTCGGCGGGAAAGTTCCTGCCGACGTGATTTCCAACTTCTTCCAGATGCCCACCTCGAACCGGCCGTTCGAGTCCGCCGCAGCGCGGAACATTCCATCCGAGTTGAACACCATCGCGATCTCACCCGTGCGCGAGACGGCGATCACTCCGCCGTCATCAGGCTTGAGCACGCCGTGTACAACCTCGTTGGCCGCCTGGTTCAGGCCGATCGTCTTGTAGAGCATCCGGCTGGAGATGTCCCGCGCCACCCCGTGCCGGATGAACTCCTCGCCCGTGCCCGTCCCCGATACCGCGCACGAGGCGTTGTTCGCGTAGTTGCCCGCGCCGATGATCGGCGAATCTCCGATCCGCGCCCACCGTTTGCCCGTCATGCCGCCCGTGCTTGTCGCCGCGGCGAGATTCCCCGCCGAATCGAGCACCACGCAGCCGACCGTGCCGTAGTTCGCACGCGCGTCCGCGCCGCCGACCGTGTCTTGCGCCGTGCCACCGACCGTGCCTTGCCGGTCGGTGCTGCTCGAAAGTTTCACTCCCTTGGGCAACTCCGGCATCGGCTCGCCGCGCTCCTTCAACACCTCCATCAGACCCTTCCAGCGCTTCTCCGTGAAGAAGTACGACGGGTCGACCTGCTCGACATCCGATCCGAGCGTCCCCGCGAACGCCTGTGCGCCCTCGCGCGACAGGATCACATGCCGCGTCTTCTCCATCACCCGTCGCGCAAGATGGATCGGATTCTTGATCGTCGTGACGCCCGCGACCGCGCCGCACTTCAGCGTCGCGCCATCCATAATGGACGCGTCCAACTCGTTGCGCCCCTCCGCGGTGAACACCGCGCCGCGCCCGGCGTTGAACTTGGGGTCATTCTCGAGGAACATGACCACCGCCTCGGACGTGTCAAGGGCGGATCGGCCCGCCCTGAGCATGTCCACACCCATCGCCAGCGCCTCCGCCAGCGAGCGCGCGTACGCCGCGGCCTCCTCCGGCGGAGCAACTTTGTCGAGGACCCCCGCGCCCCCGTGCAGCGCGATCGCATACGTCGGGCGTGCTGCGGCGGTCGATCCCGACGATTGACATCCGCCCAGCAGCGAGAGTGACATGGTGGCACAAGCGACGATCAGGCGATTCAGCATGAGCGGGCACTCCGGAGTTCATTGGTTCACAGCCAGCATACCGCCTTCGGGAACGTCGCGCCTTTCGTGGCATCTACCCGCCGCTCGATGGCGCTACCAGCGGAACCGAGGCCGCTTCAGCGGCCTTGCTCGCACATAGGCCAGTCAGGGCTGATGAGCGAACGCCGCTGCATTTCGCAGCCCGTTCAACGGGCTTCTCACCTCCTTGATCGCCCTCGCCGTTCCACCCCAGGTTTGACGCCGCTCCTCGGATCGGTTACCTATTGCCCGTCCGGCCGCCATTCCGCGGCCCGACACCAAGGATTCCACGCCATGAAGAAGATCAAACTGCTCGCCTCCCTCCTCGTTGCCGCGAGTTGCCTCGCGCTTACCGCCTGCAACACCGTCGAGGGCGCGGGCAAGGATGTTGAGGCCGCCGGCGAAGGCATCCAGAAGGCCGCGGACTAAGGAGACACGACCGTGGAATCCATTCTCACGCTCGCACAAGCCTGGTACTCATCGAACTACAGCCTGATCGGCCTGCTCATCCTCGTGCTCGACATCATCGCGATCGTCAGCGTGCTGATGGGGCGCGGCTCGGTCGGGCACAAGTTGCTGTGGATCATCCTCATCCTGATCCTGCCGGTCATCGGCATGATCCTGTACTTCCTGATCGGGCGCAACTCGGCGGATTTGTGACGTTCCCACGCTCGGCGACACCAACGCCCCGCTAGAGAAACGAGCGGCGGACATTCTGGCATCCCGAGGCACCGCGCGCCGATATGCAGGCCATTCACCGTGCCCGGCCCGCTATCGTTGCGCCGTTCCCCGCGTCGCGATTGCGTCTCACCGGACCATGGATGGAGCCGGCACCGTGCGGATAAGCAAACTCATCCCCAGCATGTACCAGCGCCGCCTGCTCCTCCTCGGCGCGCTCTTCGGCCTGGTCATGCTCGCCCCCCTCGCCCGCGTGGCCCAGATATCCGTGGTCAAGGGCGACGCCTACCGCGCCAGCGCGGAGAAGAAACTCATCAGCGAGCAGTGGCTCCCCACCACACGCGGGCGAGTCCTCGACCGCAAGGGCCGCGTCCTCGCATTCGACCGCGCTACCTTCGACATCGCCTTCGAGTTCTCCGTGATCCGCGGCGACTGGACCTACAAGCAGGCCGCCCGCAAGGCCCGCAGCCTCCACAGGCAGGACTGGCGCGAACTCAGCCCCGAGCAGCGCGATGCCCACATCGAGGCGAGCAAGCCCGAGTTCCGCTCCCGCATCGACGCGATGTGGGACCGCGTCTGCCAGGTCGCCGGTGTGAGCCGCAGCGACCTCGACGCACAACTCATGGACATCCGCAAGGATGTCGACCTCCTCGCTGTGACCGTCACCGAAGAAAACCGGAAACTCAAGATCGCCAGAATCAAGGACGGGATGACCAAGGCCGCCCAAGCCCACGGCGATGTCGCCGCGCAACTCGCACGCGGCGCAGCGCAGATCGAGGAACTCGAGAATGCCGATCTCCGCCGTCCGATCCACGAGGAGACCGTGCCGCAGGTCGTTCTCCGCGGCGTGTCGGAATCCGTCGGCTTTGCCTTTCTCCGCCTCGCCGAGGAAGATGCCAAGGCCGTCGACGCGGGCGAGGCCGCGCAGTTGCCCGGTCTGAAGGTCCTCGATTCCGGCCGGCGCGTGTACCCCCTCGAATCCATCGAGGTCGAAGTCGACCGCACAGTCCTCCCGCCCCCCCTCCGCCAGGAAGCCCCAGCGCAGGTGACCGTCAACGGCGTGGCGACCCACATGCTCGGCTGGATGCGCAACAAGGTCCAGAAGGAAGACATCGTCTCGCGTCAGGACCGCCGCAAGGCCGCCGCCCAGACAGGCACCGATCGCGGCCGCTACTTCGCCGGCGACTCCGTCGGCAACTGGGGCATCGAGGCCGGCGCGGAAGACACCCTCCGCGGCCTCCGCGGCCTGCAAACCCGCCACATGGACACCGGCGACATCGAGACGCTCGGCGCCGAGCCGGGGCACGACGCCCAGATGACCATCGACGCGGTGCTCCAGGCGCGCATCCACGCCCTCTTCTCGCGCGACATCGGCCTCACGGTTGTCCAGCCCTGGCACAGGCCCGTGCGCGCCGAGAATGCCGCGCCGCTGGCCTTCGCCGAACTCCCCCTCGGCACTGCGCTCAATGGAGCGGTCGTCGTCATCGATGTCGATTCCGGCGATGTGCTCGCCATGGTCTCCCACCCGACCTTCGATCGCGCCACGCTCGCCGCCGCGCCGGACACCATCTGGAAGGACACGGCCAACCGCCCCGACCTCAACCGCGCCATCAACAAGTCCTACCAGCCCGGCTCGATCGTCAAGCCGCTCATCCTCTCGGGCGCGGTGACCATGGGCCGTCTGCACCTCACCGAGCGCATCGAATGCACCGGCAAGTTCTTCCCCGAACTCGAGACCGGCTACCAGTGCTGGGCCTGGAAGCAGTTCAAGACCACCCACGGCGCGCTCGACGGCGCGGAAGCCCTCCAGCACTCCTGCAACATCTTCTTCTACGAGTTGGGCCGCCGCCTCACGCCCCGCGGCATCGGCGAGTGGTTCCACCGCTTCGGTGTCGGCCTGGCCCGCGCGGACGGCTGGAACCTCGGCATCGGCGAAGAGTTCCCCGGCATCGTCAAAGACCCGGCAAAGGCCGAACTCAACGAGGCGATCCTCATGGGCATCGGCCAGGGCCCGGTCGCGTGGTCGCCTCTGCACGCCGCGGACGCGTACGCGACGATCGGTCGCGCGGGCGTGCGGATCGTGCCGCGGATGCGGACAGACATGCCCGTGCGACGGCAGGACCTCGGGCTCGACCGCTCGGGCGTGGACCTCGCGCTCCAGGGCCTGCGATGGTCCGCGGAGAAGGAGGGCGGCACCACGCACCGCGTGATGTACACGATGCCCGGTGGCGAGCGCGTCCCCGAACGCATATTCAACGTCCCGGGAATCACCGTGTGGGCCAAGTCCGGCACGGCGGATGTCGCGCCCTTCAAGGCGGACCTCAACGCCGATGGCGCGATCGAGACGCTCGATGGCGACCACGCGTGGTGCGTCTTCCTCTGCGGCGATGGCGAGCGCCCGCGATACGCCGTGGCGGTGGTGATCGACCACGGCGGCTCGGGCGGCAAGGTCGCCGGCCCCATCGCCAACCAGGTCGTCCGCGCCCTCGTCGCCGAGGGCTACTTGCCGAAGATCGACCCCAAAGACGTCGGCACCGCCACCGAAAACTGACACCGGTTTCTTCTCACCTCATCACTTCATCATCTCCCCCGATCCCTTGTTC
>CAYMWG010000112.1:0-8612 GCA_964393765.1 uncultured Phycisphaeraceae bacterium | reverse complement strand
AGCGATCCCACGGGCGAACACGCCCAAACACAAAACCCCCAAAACCATGCGGTTTTGGTGGGGTGTGGTGTCGGGTGTGATCCGGTGGAAAGTGAGAAAGTGGGCGCTACAGGGCTCGAACCTGTGACCTCAGCTATGTGACAGCTGCGCTCTAGCCAACTGAGCTAAGCGCCCCATGGCCGGAGCATAGGTCGGGGTGTTTCGCGTGTCACGGTGATCTCTGCCGCCAACGGAAAACGCCCGGACCAGGGCGGTCCGGGCGCTGTCCCGTCAAGTTCCCTCGCCAGAGGGTTTGGGTCGCTTATGGGCAGCCCGCGAACCAGGCCGAGAGGAAGGTGAAGATGTCGGCGACCGTCGCATCCCCCGAACCATCGGCATCACCGATGCAGGATTCCGGAGAGGAGAACGGTCCGCCCACATTTTGCGAGAGCACGGGCTGATGCACCGCGACACGGAACGCGAAGTCGCGCCCCTGTGGGGTCCATTCGGCATCGGCGATCGGCGCGATGATCCGGCCGAGTCCCTGCGAGCCACGCGGCGCGGAGCAGTCCTCGCAGTCGGTCGTCGAGTGTGCAAAGTACGCCGATGTCGAGAAGTTACCGCCCGAGTAGGCACCGAACTGAATCCAGTAGTTGCGTCCCGCCGGGAGGCGCAGGTTGATGCCGCAGAGTTGAACTCGATAGAGATGGTAGGTGTAGGCGCCGGGAGTCCATGTGTCGTCGAGCCGCTCAACCTTCGTGGGCGTCGCGGTGTAGACCAGGTGCCCGGGCAGGTTGCAATCGTTCTCGAAGATCTGGATAAAACCATCCAGGGGATTGCAGTTGGACCAGATGTAGCCCTCGATGAAGCAGATCGGATCGTCCTTGCACGGCGGGAGGGTGAAAGAGTCAACGGCCTCGGTCGTTTGCTCGCGGTGGACGCCCGAGGGGGTGCCGCCGCGACCCATGCCGAGATCGGGGCCGCCGTTGTCCACAAGGACCTTGCAGGACTGTCCCTCGAGTTTGAAGGCAAAACCGACGCAGCCGACGCAGCACTCGGCGATGGAGTCCCACGCGTCGAACTCGAACTCGTCCCAGTTGCCACCGGGGAGGCCGCGGGCCTTGCAGGGTACGTTCGCCGCGATGGGGTTGTGCTGCTGCGGGTCGCCCGACACGGCCCAGAACGAGAGGTCATCGGTCACACGGTCGGCCAGGCCGATGAGCGAGAGCCAGTAGGTCTTGCCGCCATCGAGCCAGAGCTCTTCTTCGCAGAGGTCGAAGCGGTAGGTGATGAGCACGAAGCCGCCCGGAGCGGGGGTCTGGCCGACGATCGTGAACTCGTCAAAGGTCTTGAAGGGGATCGCCTCGGGCTTGCCGTTGCAGTCGTTATAGAGTTCGAGTTTGGCTCGGCGGAGGCCGGGCCAGGAGTTGGTGAGCATCTGCCCGGAGAAGGCGGTCAGGCGATGCACCATGCCCTCGAGCAGGAAGAAGTCGTCGGCCGACTTGCCGCCCTCGGGTGCTCCGCCGCCGAGGTGCGAGAGTTGTCCATCGGGGTTCACGTTGATGTTGATCGCGTCACCGTTGTCCCAGATGCAGTTGCACTCGTCGGGGATGCCGTCGTTGTTGCAGTCGGGCGCGGAGCCGTCCTGGATCTCGCAGGAGTCGGGGATGCCGTTGGCGTTGCAGTCCTCGGCCAGCACGGTCACGGTCGCGATGCAACTGTCGGTCAGTCCGAACGAGTCGGTCGCGGTGAGTGTGACATCGGTCTCGCCGATGGGGAACGGCCCGAGCGAACTGATGGAGAGCGTGATCGAGTCGCCGCTGGCGATATCCGGGTCCGTCGAGCCGTTGTTGACATCGTCGATGGTGATGTTGAAGGAGGGCGGGCAGGTGGTGCGGGCATCGATGAGCACATCGCGGCAGCGTGCATCAGGCGGTCGGTTCGTCGGCGTGACGTTGATCGTCACGGTCGCGGTGTTGGATCCGCCGCCGGCGCCATCGCGGGCGCGATAGGTGAACACCACGGGTCCGACGAAGGCCGCGGGCGGGGTGTAGGTCAAGGAGCCGTTGGCGTTGAATGAGAGCGTTCCCACGGCAACGCCCGTGACCTGCTCGGCGGTGAGCGGGAGAGGCCCGTCAACATCGGTGTCGTTGGCGAGAACGCCTGGCGAGGCGACCGTGAGCACATCGACGTTGCGCACGGTGTAGGTGTCGTTGACGGCGACGGGCAGGTCATTGACCGGCGTCACCGTGATGGAGACGGTGGCGATGCCGGACTCAAGACCCGAGCCGTCGCGGGCGCGATAGGTGAAACTGTCCGGGCCAAAGTAGTTGGGCGCTGGGGTGTAAACGAACGAGCCATTGGCGCCCAGCGCAAGCGTGCCGTTGGTGGGGGTGGATACGAGGATCGAGGTCAGCGGGAGCGGACCATCGACATCGGAGTCGTTGGCGAGGATGCCCGGCGCGGCGATGACGAGTTGGGTGTCCTCGGGCGTTGAGAACGCGTCGTTGACAGCGACCGGTGCATCGTTGGCGGGGACGACCGTGATCGAAACGGTTGCCGTGTTCGACTCGGCACCTGCCCCATCGCGAGCGCGGTAGGTGAAGGCGTCTGGGCCGAAGTAGTTGGCGTTGGGCGTGTAGGTGAACGAGCCATCGGGGTTGAGCGACAGCGTGCCGCTGGTGGTGCTCGACATGATGACGGTGGTGAGCGGGAGCGGCCCATCGACATCGGAGTCGTTGGCGAGGATGCCGGGCGCGGCGATGACCAGTTGGGTGTCCTCGGGCGTCGAGAACGCGTCGTTGACGGCGACGGGCAGGTCGTTGACCGGTGTTACGGTGATCGAGACGGTCGCGGTGTTGGACTCGCCGCCCGAACCGTCTCGGGCGCGGTAGGTGAAGGCGTCGGGCCCGAAGTAGTTGGAGTTGGGTGTGTAGGTGAACGAGCCGTTGGCGTTCAGGACAAGCGAACCGTTGGTGGTCGTCGAGACCAGGATCGATGTCAGCGGGAGCGGGCCGTCTGGATCGGTGTCGTTGGCCAGGATGCCGGGTGGAGTGATGACCAACTGCGTGTCCTCGGGCGTCGAGAACGCATCGTTGACGGCCACGGGCAGGTCATTCACCGGTCCCACGTTGATGGACACGGTTGCGATGTTGGACACGGCGCTCGCACCGTCTCGGGCGCGGTAGGTGAAGGCGTCGGGCCCGAAGTAGTTGGAGTTGGGTGTGTAGGTAAACGAGCCGTTGGCGTTCAGGACGAGCGAACCGTTGGTGGTCGTCGAGACCAAGATCGATGTCAGCGGGAGCGGGCCATCGATATCCGAGTCGTTGCCGAGAATGCCCGGCGCGGCGATGACCAGTTGGGTGTCCTCGGGCGTCGAGAACGCGTCGTTGAGCGCCACCGGCGCGTCATTGACCGGGGTGACCGTGATCGTGACCAGCGCGGTGTTGACCGACTGCAGGTTGGTGGCATCGCGGGCGCGGTAGCGGAACGAGTCCACGCCCGAGAAGTTGGCGTTGGGGGTGTAGGTAAACGATCCGTCCAGGTTGAGCGACAGCGTTCCGCTCGCAGGACTGACCGTCAGGAGCGCCGCAACGGGCATCGGCCCATCGGGGTCGGTGTCGTTGGCGAGCACGCCCGGCGCGGCGATCACCAGTTGCGTGTCCTCGGGGGTAGCGAAGGCGTCATCGACCGCGACGGGCGGGTCGTTGATGGAGAGCACGGTGATCGTCACCGTTGCGGGCTGGGATGCGAGCCCGGCGCCGTCGCGGGCGCGGTATGTGAACGAATCGCCGCCGACAAAGTTCGCTCCCGGCGTATAGGAGAAAGAGCCGTTTGCGTTGAGGGCCGTGAGAATGCCATTACTCGGGCCGGAGATGAGTTCGGCGGTGAGCGGGAAGGGGCCATCAGGGTCGGTGTCGTTCGCGAGCACGCCGCTTGCCGCGTTCACACTCAGGCCGGTGTCCTCGTTCACGCTGTAGGCGTCGTTCACGGCCAGGGGCGGGTCGTTGACCGGGCCGACGGTGATCGTCACGGTCGCGATGTTGGATTGGGCGTTCGCGTTGTCGCGAGCGCGGTAGGTGAACGTCGCGATTCCGTTGAAGCCGGGGGCGGGGACGTAGACGAACGATCCGTTCGCGCCAAGCGTGGCGGCGCCGCTCGTCGCGGGGGACACCTGCAGCGCGTTGAGCGGGAGCGGCCCGTCGATATCGGTGTCGTTGGCCAGCACACCCAGCGCGGCTGAGACATTGAGCGTCACGTTCTCATCGGTGGCGTAGGCATCGTTCGCCGCGATGGGCGGGTCGTTGACGGGGGTCACGTTGATCGAAACGGTCGCGATGTTCGACTCGGCGTTGGCCCCATCCCTTGCGCGGTATGTGAAACTGTCCGGCCCGTTGTAGTTGGCCGCGGGGGTATAGGTGAAGGAGCCGTTGGCGTTCAGGGACAGGACGCCGTTCGTCGGGCTGGAGGCCAGGATCGCGCTCAGTGGGAGCGGCCCGTCCACATCCGTGTCGTTCCCCAGAACGCCCGGGGCGGCGATAACCAGTTGCGTGTCCTCGGGCGTGGAGAATGCGTCATTCACCGCGACCGGGTTGTCGTTCACGGGGGAGACCGTGATCGACACCGTGGCGATGTTGGACTGAAGGTTGGAGCCGTCGCGGGCGCGGTAGGTGAAACTGTCCGGGCCGTTGTAGTTCAGGTTCGGCGTGTAGGTGAAGGAGCCGTTGGTGTTCAGGGCCAGCACGCCGTTGCTCGGCCCGGTGATCTGAAGCGCTGTCAGCGGGAACGGCCCGTCGATGTCCGTGTCGTTGCCGAGGATGCCCGGCACGTTGACCACGAGTTGGATGTCCTCGGGCGTTGTGAAGGAGTCGTTGTTCGCGATCGGGGCATCGTTGACCGGCGTTACCGTGATGGTCGCGGTCGTGATGCCCGAGAGCAGCCCGCCCGGGTCGCTGGCGCGATAGGTGAACGAATCGACTCCGAAGAAGTTCAAGTTGGGGATATAGGTGAAGGAGCCATTGGCGTTGAGTGCCAGACTGCCACTCGTCGTCGTGGCTACCAGAATCGCGCTGAGCGTGTCGCCGGGGTTCGGGTCGCTGTCGTTCGCCAGGACGCCCGCGACCGCGTTCACGTTCAGTGTCGTGTCTTCGGGTGTTGCGTAGGCATCGGCCAGCGCCACCGGGGGCATCGGCTCGCAGGCATCGCCGATGCCGTTGAAGTTGATGTCCTCCTGGCCCGGATTGGCGATGTTGACGCAGTTGTCGCAGATGTCGCCGATGCCGTCATTGTCCACATCTTCCTGGCCCGGGTTCGGGTTGAAGGGGCAGTTGTCGCAGGCATCGCCGATGCCGTCCTCATCGATGTCGGGCTGGAGGGGCGTGCCCTCGCCGCGGACTACCGGAGGGTTGCTGATGGTGGGGCAGTTGTCGCAGACGTTGCCGACACCGTCGCCGTCCACATCGGCCTGGTCGGGGTTCGGAGTGCCGAGGCAGTTGTCGATGAAGTCCTCAACGGTGTCGTTGTCGATATCGCCTGTGCGCTCGACAGAGCCGATGTCGGAGTTATTGCCGCCGGAAGCCGGGGGGATCGAGGGCTGATCGAAGGGGCGGAACGCTCCACGCTGGTCGGCGATGATGCCTGGTTCGGCCGCGGCCTTGTCGACCGCCGGGCTGCTCAGGGGGAGAGCGTGCGTGCGACCGAAGCCGCGATAGTTCGCCAGCGGCATGAGGAGCGGGTTCGAGTCATAGATGTCGGTCGGTTGGGCCGCCGGAAGGTTGCCGCCGGCGTTGGGCCCGATGAGGTTGTAACCGTCGCTGATGTAGAGTGGCGGCTGGACGTTGCGGATGTTGCTCGCGTTGGAGGTGCCGGTGCCGCCGTTGTTGTTGGCGACGATGTTGTTCTTGAGGCGCAGGCCCCGCTGCGAGAGGATGCCACCGGCGTTGGCGGTGTTGTTGGTGGTCGCGGTGTTGAAGGCGATCGTGCAGTTGGTGATGATCACGTCCTGAGACATGACGCGCAGCCCACCGCCCGTGGCCCCGGTGTTGCTCGAGATGGTCGAGTTGCGGATGGTCGTGGGCGCGGTATCGAAGACGTAGACACCGCCGCCCTGGCCGCCGAGGTTGTTGGCAACCGTCGAGTTCATCATGGTGAGTTGGGCGCTGGGGCTGTTGCCCGACGCGACGCCGCCGCCGAGTTGGCCCATATCGGTCTGGTTGTCGCGGACCTCGCAGGTGTCGATCGTCAGGGTGCCCTGGTTGAGAACGCCGCCGCCGTTTGTCAGGGGCGCGGCGTGCCCGCCCGCGATCGTGAGACGGCGCAGGATGCCCGTTGCGCCGGGGGCGATGGCGATGACGCGATAGTGCGGGGCCGCGCTGGACCGACGGATCTCGATGCGGTCAGGGAGGGACGGCCCCTCAATGGTGACTTCCGTTGTGATGATCGGCAGGGCGTTAGCGTCTACAAGCAGGATCTGCCCGGTCACGGCGAACTGGATGACATCCGCCCCCGGGGCGGCGTTGGCTTGGGCGATCGCTTCGCGCAGGGTTGTCAGGCCGTCCCCGGCGTTAACCGTGTCGGCGAGGCTGGTGACGGTAATGGTCGCCGCGCCTGCGGAATGGCAGAGAACCATGAGCGTCAAGGCGGACGCCCAGCGCGGTACCGCGGCCGAGAACAAATGCCACGACATATGACCGGCTCCTGAACAAAAAAGCCAGCGTTGAACACACACCCCTCATCCGCGCTTTCCGTGCGCGGCTTTCGGCAGGGTGGACCGGCCGTTGCCCGGTTACAGCAACCATTAGACCCGAAAGGGCACGCGAACTCAAGTGCTATGTGCCGGTCAAATCTGGTTTTATGAGATTTTTCTGGAGGTGATGGCTTATTGGACGGTGACGTAAGTCAGTTCGCCAAGATGAGCACCACCATGAATCCAAGCCCGCCCAGCAGGGCCAGGAGCAGAAGAACGGTCGCAAGTCGCATCATCAGTTGGTTCTTGTGGCGCATGGTCTTGTCCCCGGGTTATCGGAGCAGTCGTGTGCGAGTTCGCGCCGCTCGGGCGCAATCCTATTCGCCGGGAATGTATCCGATTACGCCCTCCCACGTTGAACTCGCCGAGGCGTACAGCCGGCGCGGGATTCGGCCTGAAAGGTATGACAGGCGACCGGCGATGCAGGCGTGCCCCATCGCGCGGGCCATGAGCGCTGGGTCCGCCGCGTGAGCGACCGCGGTGTTGAGCAGCACCCCATCGGCGCCAAGTTCCATCGCGATCGCCACATCCGATGCCCCGCCCACGCCCGCATCGACGATCACCGGGTAGGTCGCGTCGCCCTGCTTGAGCAGTTCCATGCACAGGAGGATGTTGCAGCGGTTGAGGATGCCCTGCCCGGAGCCGATCGGCGATCCTGCGGGCATGACGCTTGTTGCCCCCGCTTCCTTGATGCGGAGCGCGGCGATCGGATCGTCGCTCGAATAGGCGAGGACCTGGAAGCCGTCTTTGACCAACTCGCGAGTGGCCTCGACCGTACCCATGGGGTCGGGTAGCAACGTCTTCTTGTCGCCCAGGACCTCGAGTTTCACCCAGTTTGCGCCGGGGTTGCCCAGTTGCTCGAGGAGGTCACGCCCGAGCCGCGCGACCCGAACCGCATCATCAGCGGAAAAGCATCCCGCGGTGTTGGGAAGGATGGTGTATCTGGCGAGGTCGATGAAGGACAGGAGGGACTCGTTGCGATCGTTGTACAAACGCTCCCGGCGCACCGCGACCGTGATGACCTCCGCGCTGCTGGCGTCCAACGCATCGCGCATCAGCGTGTAACTCCTGTACTTTCCGGTCCCGAGGATCAGCCGGCTGGAGAGTGTGCGTCCGCCGATGACCAGCGGTGCGGGCGTGCCTGCGGGGGCGATGGGCGTGGTCGTGGGCATCTCCAATGGTAAGTGCCGGCGACCTCAGCCGCCGCCCACCAGCGTGACGACCTCCAGCCGATCGCCAGGGGCGAGGGCGTGCGTGGCGTGGCGAGCCTTCGGGATGAGCACAAGGTTTGCCTCGACCGCGCAGGCCTGGCGCTCCAGCCCGAGTTCGCGGATGAGATCGGCGATGGTCGCGCCCTCCCGGGTTTCCCGGTTCTTTCCGTTCACGAAAATCTGAATGGTGCTCACGGGCGATTGTTGACGGCCATCGGACCCGTGTCATCCAGCGGTCGGGTCGGAAGTGCCTGGCGTTCGCCGTGTGTAACGTTCACCACGCGAGCGCGTACGAGATTGCGGGTGGTCGGGCATTGGGGAGATGCATGCATCGAGGGCTGAAATCGGTTTGGGCGGTCGTGGCGACGGTGCTTGGGCTCGCCGCTGGGTGCGACCGGCCGACGGTCTACAGCCAGGAAACCCCCGATGACGTGATCCGCTCGGCGGCCGAGATGATCCGCAACGGCGAGACACAACGTCTACCCGACCTGATCGCCGCGGACAACGATGAGATGCGGCGGATGCTCAACCGTCTGGGCGTGCTGTTTGGCAACATGCAGCAACTGGCCAAGTCCTCACAGGAGCGGTTTCCCGATGAAATGGCCAAGATCCGCGCGGAGGCGGAGCGACGGGCGGCGGCGGGGGAGGGCAATCCGATCCTCAGCGCCCTTGGGGGG
>CAYMWG010000111.1:0-8634 GCA_964393765.1 uncultured Phycisphaeraceae bacterium | reverse complement strand
ATCCGACGTTCTCGCCGTTTGCGGCGGGGGGGGGGCGGGGACTCTGGGCACGGTGGCAAGCCTGGCGCGCGCGAGCGTGCCGGCGGCCAAGACCAGCACGGTCAACCTGTTTGACCTGCTTGCAGGCACCCCTCCCATTGTGGACGCGGCATCGCGTCGCGCGTTCACCGTGCCAGCGCCCGTGGCATCGCCGGCATACTCAACGAACTCAGGCGGGCTGGCTGAGGCCAAGCAGTATCTCTCACAGACCGCCTTCCGCGGCGGGAACGGCCAGGTCGGCCTGGGGCGAGATGCCGCGGGCACGGCCGTAGCCGCGTTCGTAATTACTGACCCCGTTGCTGGAGATGCGGTCGTTGCCGTGACCGCGGCCTCGCCCTCGCCCGTGTGGACGGTCGTCGCGCACCCGGGTCAGCCGGTGCTCAACGGGCCGACCGGGGCGAGCATCGGGGCGCTGTCCTCGCCGCTTGTCGTTTCCGCACCCGCGGTGGATCTGCTGGGCAACGTGTACTTCGTCGCCGCGTGGCAGCCCGCCCCGCCGCAGACCGAGACGGGCCTCTTCAAGGCAGTGCCGGGCGGGCCGGCGGGGCACAGGCTGGAGTTGCTGCTCACCACCGGCCGGCAGGTCGCTGGTGCGAACTCCGGACGCACATACACGATCTCGCAACTCACCCTCACCGATGGCGATTCGATCGCCTCGGGATCGCTGCACGCCCAGCAGATTGTGCAGCGCCAGTTGCCCGGTCGCGAGACGAGCGACCCCGCGAGCATCAACGCCTTCGGCGGCCTCTCTGTCAGCGCGGTGCTGACCTACAACAATTCCGGAACCAACGAGTCCTACGACGCGGTGCTTCTGCTCCTGCCCGCCGAGGACGGCTCCTTGTGCGCGGCGGACTTCGATGATAATGGCTTTGTGCAGGTGCCCGACATCTTCGCATTCCTGTCGGCCTGGTTTGCGCAAAGCCCAGCCGCGGAGTTCGATGGGGTCGCGGGTATCTCGGTACCCGATATCTTCGCGTTTCTGTCGGCCTGGTTTGCTGGGTGCTAATGAATCCGACCTGAAGGATGGTGTTCACCGCGGGGGCGCGGAGAACGCAGATGAAATCCTGCGCACAGTTTGATCGCCTTTCTTCCTGCGTCCTCCGCGCCTCCGTGGTGAACCCTCTCGCCTGTGCGAAGATTGATGCGGTCTTACGGATCCCCGGGCATGTCAAAGCCCTTCTGGTTGACAACCTCACCCGACCCGATCGTCCCGTCAGGACCATAGAAGCCGATTAGACGAACGCCTTTGCTCCCGCGGACAAGCATGTCCGCGCCGATGACAAGCACGTCCGGAAGGCC
Organism: uncultured Phycisphaeraceae bacterium; assembly: GCA_964393765.1. GTDB lineage: Bacteria > Planctomycetota > Phycisphaerae > Phycisphaerales > UBA1924 > JAHBXL01. The sequence goes on along the minus strand of CAYMWG010000111.1, from coordinate 7,296 downwards.
CACGCCTGAGGTGAAGACGGGTGTGCGGTCGAGCGCTCGCATCCCCCTCGCGCCCGTTGCGCCGACGACCCCGACCAGCGGGCCATCACCGGATGCGCCGCGTCGGCGGCAGACAAACAGGATGCCCAGGAAATCGCCTTCCTCCATCCGCCTGTCGCCGACGGTGATGCGCCCACGCGTCACGCTCGCCGGAGCATCGTCGGGCACGACCTTGCCGTAGGCGGAGTTGATCTGCGCGTTGCCGTACAGGATCACGTTGCGGGAGCGGTTCTCGCCGGCCTCGGGGTCGAACGCATCGTCCTCGATGATGTCGCACGAGCCGTTACCGCGGTACCACCACGTCTCGGCATCGAAGCGGGCCTTGGCCAGGGCGCAGGCGTTCTCCTCCTCGGTGCCGCGGGTCGCGTACACGAGCACGAAGTTGTTGTCGAAGGCGCGCTTGAAAGGACCAGGAACTCGGGGAGGAGAACCGTTCGCCGCGAGCCACTTGTCGCCCTCGCGGCGAAGCCGCACCACACCCTTGGCCGCCGAACCGGGCTTCAGGTCCGTCAGGCGCGTGCCATCGAGATCGACGGTCACGCCGCCTGCAAGGCCCAGCACGCCGACATCCAGTGCGATCGCCCCCACGTTCTTCGTCGTTGCGGTGATCACCCTCGCCGAGCGGTCCACCCGCGCCTCGACCCGCGACGGGACCAGCCGCTGCTGCTGGGACTCGATTTCCACCCAGCGCGAGCGGCCCGAAACGGTTGGGTCGGGTGTCACGAACGTGACGGCGTCTACGCCCGCCACCTCGGGAATGGTCCGCCTACGGAACATCTCGAATATTCCCGGCCAGTCGACGCACTCGTTGCCCCACCAGTGGCCCGCGCCGGGTTGCTCGTGGTATCCCAAATCCGAGTGCCCGGCCTTGGTCAGTAGGTCCTTCATCATGCGGGCCTGCGCAACGGGAACGTTGTCATCCTTGTCGCCGTGGAGGATGTACACACCCATGCCAAGGTAGTTGTCAACGAGCGCGAGTGTGTCGCTCGTCCGCGTGCCGCGCCCGACCATGCCCGTGAAGGTGTTGGGGCTGTTGCCATCCCAGGGCGCTTTGCCCCCAGGCTCGGTGTAGGTCCAGAACGTCGGCCAGCCCGCGCTGGGCGCGATCGCGGCGAAACGGTCGGGGAACAGGCCGCCGATCTGCCAGGCACCGTGCCCGCCCATCGAGTGCCCGGTCAGGTACACGCGCCGGGAGTCGTGCGGGAATCTGCGCGCCGCATCGTCCAGCACTTCCATCGCGTCGATGCGTCCCCAATCCTCCCAGTCAAAGCCGTAGGGACGGCGGTTGGTCGGCGCGACAATATGGAAGTCCGCCTTGGGCGCGTACGCATCCGCCTGTCCCGTCGCCTCCACGCCCGCGCCGTGAAGCGTGAGCATGAGGCCAATGCCAGTCGCATCTGTCCCGGTCGCATGACGCGCCGCGTAATACTGGAGCGACCCATCAATCCCGCTGAAGAACGTGTGCCTAAAGGTCTCGCCGGAGTCTGGGTTCCGAACGCGAATGCGAACCGTCGCGGACGCGACAACCTCCGGATCGGCCGCGCTTTCGCGGACAACTTGGAGCGTCAGTTCGCGCTCGCCCGCTTCGCCCCATGCGCGCGTGGCCGCAAAGACAATCTTCCGAATGCTCAGTGGCGGGATGGTGGGGATGGGTGTCCCCTGGTCGCTCGCTCCTCCGCCCTCGACCACCGCCCGAAGCCCCGAGAGCGGCTCGCGCGTGGCATTGATAAGCACGACCGCCCCGTGCCAGGGGGCGGTTGCCCCCGCCGCCGCATCGCCGAGCGTCGCATCGGCGGTGTTCAGCACAATCCCCCCGGAGGGCGGCTCGACGAGCCGGGCCTTGACCCGCCCGCGCGCGCCGCGAAAGTGCAGCCAGTTGATGCCGCCGCGCACAAGCACCGGGATGCGCACATACCCGGTCTCGTACGGGTCGCCCACGCGAGGCACGCCGTTGACATAAACCATCGAGTGGCCCGACGCCTCCAGGATCATCACCCGCGCCACGGGCGATTCGAAGTGCCAGTAGGCGTACCCGCCGCGGAGCGCGTCATTGCTGACCCAGCCATCTTCCGCGGCGGACGCCTCGAACCACTGCACCTCCGCGTCGCCCCCGCTGTTCACGGCATCGCCCGGCAAGGGCAGGTACTCCTGCGTCCCGACATCGACCATCGCTCCCTCGTGGTGGTCCTGCCGCACCCAGGTCCGTCCCGGCGTGGCGATGCTCGGAAGCAGCAGCACGTCCTTCATGGACGGCTCGGCGGGCGGAAGGGGGGGCGACTGCTGCGCGGGCGCGGTGACGGACAGATTCGAGTAGGCGCACATGCAGAGGGTGACAAGCACGATTCGGAAACGCATGTTCATAGTCCTTCGTATCCGCGTGGGTCCGCGTCGTTGCAAATCGGGTTGCCAAACCGTCCTACCTGATCGACGCCTCGGCGATGATCCGTTCCATGATGTTGTCCCCCTCGCGCGACCAACGCTTGACAAACTTCCCGTTCACATACACGCACGGGATCTGCCCTACGCCAAGCGCCGTCGCGCTGGTCACATCCTCGGTGATCGCGCCCTGTACTTCTGGCCGCTCCATCGCGACCATCACCGCATCAGGGTCGAGACCGACAGCAGCCGCACCCCGCCGTACGGCCTCGGGTCCGAAGTTCTGCTGGTTGGACATCAGCCACGCGTGCATCCTCCAGTACGCCTCGGCACCACCAAGAACGAACGCGGCCTCGGCAGCCCTCGCAGCCAGGCAGCCATGCTCAAAGAATGTCCTGGGCAGACGGGGGTTGCACGCCTTGTCACCCGGGTAGTGGCGGAACACGTACCGGATGGGCTTTCCGCCTCCCCCCCTCGCTCCCGAGACCACCGGCTTATCCGCCCAGTCACGCAGTTGGGCATCGAGTTTGGCCGTGTTGGGCTCGAGGAAGTCACCAAACACCACGACCTCCACATGCGCGCTGTCGTTGCGAATCTCGTGGCGTGCTGCCCCCGCGGCCTCCGGACGCACGGCCTCATCCCGCCAATCGGCGATGTACTTCTCGCGCGCAAGGACGGGTCGGTCCGACACGCTGGTCGCGCCGGCTGCGCCGCTCTTGATGACGGCCTCGACCGTGCGCTCCAGCGCGCGCGGCGCCTCCCACCCTTTGAGTTCGATGCCGTTGATGAAGACCATGGGCGTGCCGGAAATGCCCAGAGCCTGTGCCTCATCGACGTCCTGAAGCACGGGCCGAAGCGTGCCCTCGCCCATCATCACCGGGACAAACACCGCCGGGTCATAGCCCAGCGCGCTGAGGCCGTCATTGAGTTCCTGCTGCGTGAATCCGCCGCCCCGATCAAAGAGCCAGCGGTGCATCTGCCAGAAGCCGTCGCCGCCCTTGAGCAGCGCGGCGGTCTCCGCAGCCCGCGCGGCCCAGCACGCGTTGGCGTGCAGCGTCTTGCCGCCCAGCGTCTTGTTGCAGTCCGCGCACCAGGGAAAGTGCTTGTGGGAGATCGAAACGGTCTCAGGGAAGCGGGCACGCACGGCCCGGGCCTCGTTCTCGATGCGCTTGCACTGGTGGCACTGGTAATCCGAGAAGATCACGATCCGCGCCACGGCCTGCTCGGGTCCCTCGCGGTAACGCCCTGTGAAGCCCTGGGGGCCGAAGTTCCAGGTCTCGGCGGGCGACGGCTGCTGCGCGTTGACCGCAGCCTGTTGCGCCGCCTGCGCGAGCATTGCCCGCTCGGCCTCTTTTCGAGCCGACTCCGAAGCGGCTGCTTCGCGCGAGACCTTCGCGTGCTCGTAGTAGCCAAGGGTGCCGGTGGCAGCGATGAACACCGTTATCGCCGCGGCCAACGCCCGAGTGACAAAACGTCCGCCGACCGATCCGGTTCCGCGACCACCCGAGCGTGCCGACCTCATGCCGACCTCCATGCACGCGAGAAACGCGAAGTTCCCGCTGTGACTTGCCAGGCAGTATTTACACGCATCGCCGCCACGAACAAGTCCGACGCCAATCGCCACCATGTACGCGATCGATCCGAGGATGCCCGCCCACACGGTGAAGCGCAGCATCGCGGGCACTCGCCCCGCCGAGACCACCCAGCACGTCAGCACCGCGAGAAAGAACGCGAAACCGAGGAACGATGACGGCCACGCGCTGAACCCGACTGCATCAGCCAAGCCCCCGGGAAGAGGCACGCGCCCCATCGGATGGTTCTCAATGGACGCGCAACCGCTCTGCGGCCCGCAGCCGGGCAGATGCCTACCCGAGAAATGCTGCCACACGAGCGCACCCGATGCGGCGGAAGCCATCAAGACTGCTGCGACACCGCCAAGCCACGCCCAGAGCGGCAATCTCCGCGACGCGGAAATCTTCGACTCGGCCTCGCGCGGAAGGGGTGTGGAGCGCGAACCGACGGACGCTGCGGGTGGCTGGCGTGGTGCCAAGAACAAGTCTCCGGATCGCCGCGAGCCGCCGCGGCGGAGATTGTACCGGCGAGAGCACTGCCGGATGTTCCCGCCCACTCACTCCGCGTTCCCCGGTTCCTACGATCTGGCACCCACGGGCGGGTAGCTCAGTTGGCTAGAGCATTCGCTTTACATGCGAAGGGTCCCGGGTTCGAGTCCCGGCCTGCCCATTTGATCAGCGGACGGAGTCCGGAAGGCCACCCATTTCCACCAACCTTCGGCCGCGTGAGCCCCGCTACGTCTCCCACTCATGAACCTTCTCGACGCCCTGTATCTACCCGCAGCCGTCGCCACCGCGCCCTGGTGGGCACGCAAGGCACGCGGCGGGTGGAGTGAGCGTTTTGGCCGGGTTGATGATCTTCCCCCCCCGCCGGTCGGACGGAAGCGCATCCTGCTCCACGCGGTTTCCGTCGGCGAGGTCAACACGCTCCGCTCGCTCGTGCCGCTCCTCTCTCGCCACGCGGATGTGGTCGTCAGCGTCACCACCGATACCGGCCTGGCCCGCGCACAGGCGCTCTTCGCGGCATCCAAAGATGGTGCAACTGCCATCCACATCGTCCGCTACCCGCTCGATTTTTCTCTCGCCGTCAATCGGTTCCTCGATGCAGTCAAGCCCGATGCCGTCGGGCTGGTCGAACTCGAGCTCTGGCCGAACTTCGTCGGCGAGTGCAGCCGCCGCGGCATTCCGATGTGCATCATCAACGGCCGCCTCTCCGCCCGGTCCTTTCGCGGATACCACCGATTTCGCTCGTTCTTCGCCCGCACGTTCGGCGCGATCGAGTTCGCGGCGGTGCAGGACGCCGCCTATGCAGAGCGCTTCGAGGCGATGGGTGTGCGCGCGGACCACGTCCGGATCACCGGGTCGATGAAATGGGACTCTGTGAACCTCGACGCCACCGTGCCCGGGGCCGATGAGCTCGCCACGAGCCTCCGGATCAACCGCGAAGCGCCCCTGATCGTTGCCGGTTCGACCGCGGAGCTTCCGCGGCCCTCCGCCCATTCGCTCTATCACGCGCATCGAGAAAGGTTTGTCGCTTGGCGCGATGCCGACTTCTCCAGTCTGGGCGAGGAGGCTCTCCTTCATGCCTCTTGCCCCGCTGGAGCCCAGCTTCTCTGCGCACCGCGAAAACCCGATCGATTTGACGATGCGTTCCTGGCGCTGGGCGGTCCGATGCACTGCGTCCGGCGAACCCTCGCGCATGAGCGCCCGGCACACCCTGCGCCGCCCAACCGCTTCCTTCTCGACACCATCGGCGAGCTGCGCGCGGCCTACTCCTTTGCGGATATCGCGGTCATCGGACGTTCCTTTGGTACCTTGTTCGGATCTGATCCCATCGAGCCCATTGCGCTTGGAATCCCTACCGTCATCGGACCGCGGTTCACCGACTTTGAGTCGATCGTCGAAGCCTTCCGCAAGGCCGGGGCCATCCAAGTCGTTACGGCAGGCGAACTTGAGCCGGCACTGACCGCGCTACTCGCCGATCCGCAGCGCCGCTCAGAGATGGCCGAGGCCGGGCGTGACTGCGTGCATGAACACCAGGGTGCAACCGCGCTTCATGAGCGAATGCTGCTCGACCTCGTTGGCGGCCGCCCCGCTGCTGCCACAACTGCCGGATAACCATGCCGCACACACGTGCACCGCCCGAGAATCGCAATCTGCGAATCGAACTGCATCCGCCCTGTGGGCGTAGTCGTATAAGTACGCAGACACACACGCGGCCCGGGAAAGCCTGAGCCGCGGCAGAGAACCTCTTCTCTCTAGCTCCGAATCCCCAGCTCTACGGACCGAGCCGAGGATTCGGAGCTTTGTTTTTGGAGTTCACACCGCGCTGGGATGCCAGATCGTCTTCATCTCCACACTCGCCTCGATCCACCACGGTGTCTCGCAGGTGCGGTCGTCAAACCAGTCAAGCGATGCAGTGCCGGGCCGCGATCTTGCCGTTTTCCGTGGCTGCGCACTGGCCCACTCGATGATCTTCACACGCTTGACGTTCTCCGCCGCACCCTCGCGGAGCGTGCGGGCGTGATCCGCCCCGACGTCCGCGGCGATCACCGCATCGATGTCCCGGTGCCCGGAAATAACCGGCACCAGTTCGCTGCGTGTTCCCGTGAGCAGGTTCAGCACACCGCCGGGAAGGTCGCTGGTCGCAAAGACTTCCGCGAGAACCGCCGCGGCGATCGGGTGAGACTCCCCCGCCACGGCGACCACGGCATTGCCCGCGCACAGTGCGGGGGCACACATGGAGATCAGCCCCAGCAGGCCAGGAGAGTCGGGCGCCACCACCGCCACCACACCCGTCGGCTCGGGCACGGTGAAGTTGTAGTACGGACCGGCCACGGCGTTGTTGCACCCGAGCACCTGCGCGTACTTATCCGCCCAGCCGGCAAACGCGATCAGCCGATCGATCGAGGCCTCGACTTCGCGCCGTGCCGCGGCGGGCGTGTCGCTGCCAATCACCAGCGCCTGAGCGAGCTCCTCCCGCTTTCCCTCCATCATTTCGGCCATGCGATACAGGATCTGCCCTCGCAGATACGCCGTCGCGCTGCGCCACCCCGTCAGCGCGTTCCGCGCGGCCGTCACCGAATCGCGCAAGTCCTTGCGCGAGGCATGGCAGATGTGGGCCACAACCCGGCCGCGACTGTCGGAAACGGCGAGCGTCCGCCCGCTCTCGGAGCGTGGAAACTTCCCGTCGATGAACAGCTTGTACGTCTTGGAGACTTGAAGGCGATCAGTCATGGGAATGGCTTTCGAGCACAGGCGTGGAGAACCGGCGACATTGTACGTTCGCCCTGCTCGTCCTCCCCTACCC
>CAYMWG010000110.1:0-8666 GCA_964393765.1 uncultured Phycisphaeraceae bacterium | reverse complement strand
CGCCACGCCCCTGGCGACGTGCCCGAAGAACTCCCCAAGTGATCGCATGATGCCCTTGTGCTCCGCGCTCATGGTGTAAGCATGGACGCGCTGACCCGCCCGTTCAAGCGTCGCGCGGCAGGACTCGCACGTTCTCGCGCCCCGCCGAATCCGGTGCGATCCGGCCACGAAGGCCGGCGACCCACAGTTGCACACGCATCGCCCCTATCCACGCCGCCGCCACAAGCACGAGGAGCAGCACGAGGGGGAGGAGCAGGAGCAGCACCAGCACGCCCAGAATCACCGCCGCGCCGACACCAAGGCGGACCTTCCAAAAAGGAATGCCCGCGCGGGCCAACAGCACGCGAAGTGGATCGAACGAACTCGTCGGAACGCTCCCCATCCCTCATCCTACGGAAATCAGGGGACCGCCGTGCGGCTCAGAAGCGAGGTTCCAAAAAACAAGGACCCTCCGGTTTGTGCCGAAGGGTACTTGACGGGACGAGCGGGTCCCGGTTGGTTTGTGGACGCGAGGGACCGCGTCTTGGGCCGCGCGCCGCGTGCCAAAGCCTCAACCAGTCGGATTGCCGCGGAGAAGGAACCCCAGACAACCCTCGGCGAAGCGCGACAAATGCCAGCGCAAGTCAATAGATTACATCGGCTTATGAATCCGTACAAGACGTTGGTCGTGATTTCGTCCCCGATTAAGGGTGTGCATAAACCGAGCATCGATTTTATAGGACCACGCAGGTGCGCCACCCCGCTGTGGCCGTTCCGGAAGTCGCGACCTCTGCACGCTCGACTCGTTCTTGGCGCGGGACACAGCCAATTTCCAAGCAGAATTGATGACGAGTTCGCCGCAGCCGTGAAGTAAACTTCTGCGCGGAACGAACTCGAAGCACGCCCTTGCATTAGAACCTTCGCGTGCCCCGGCACTCCGTTCGGTGAAAGTCGGTGATCGCATTTCCCCGTTCGATCAAAGTCGATTTGTGCCTCCCATGAGACGTCTTCAAAGACTGAACCGTCTTGGTTTGTTCGCGTTCGCGGCGGCGATAGCGTGCGCTCGCCCCGTACTCGCCGACAAATCCGCCGTGCCCGCTGGCATCGTTCACACCGATCACATCGATCCGCTTGTCCCCTTCTTTGTCTGCGCAGCGGGCCTTCCGGAATGCCCGCCAGGGATCCGCGGCCCCGGCGGCCAGGTGCTGTTCGACTCGATCTCCGGATGCTCGTTTTTCAGCCGCTATTCCGCCGCGCCCGCGGCGATCCTCGACGACCTGTCCTTCGCCCCCGGTCCCGCGGCGGGCGCGGGCGGTGTGGTGACGTCCATGGACTTTTTCATCCGGTCCTGGGGGCCGCTCCCCCGCATCACCGTGCGCCTCACTTTCTACGACACCGTCTTGCCCGGGGGACAGGGAAGTCCGCTCGTGGTCCAGCACGACATGGTTTCGCGGCAGTTCGTGGTGATCGAGAATGCCCCTGTCAATATCAACGGCCCGGGGTCGTATCTCATCAGCACGCAGTTGATCCCCTTCGCGCTGCTCGATGCGTCGTTCGGGCTTGAGATCGCGTTCGTGGACGAGCAGGGCGACATCCTTCCCAACGGCGCTCTGAGCACGGTCTTCCCGGCGGCGGTGTGCGCTTCCTCACAGCCCGTCATCGGCTCAAGCCAGGAAATCTTCTGGATCGACAACGACCTGGGCGACCTCACCGGCGACGGCATCCGTTACGAGCCGGCAGCGCCGACCATGCCCAACGACCAGGGCGATGCGCTGGTCTGGGGCGGGGCGCAGCCCGCCGACAACGTGCTGGCGATCCGTCTGCGCGGCTCGCCCATCGAGCCCATGCTCGGGGCGTGCTGCATGAGCGTCGAGCCCTTCGCCTGCTCGGTCGGCACGCCGCAGGATTGTCTTCAGTCCGGCGGCGAGTTCGTCGGGCTTGGCGTCCCGTGCGTACCGGTCTTCGCGTGCGTTCCTCCCGCGGCGAACGATGAATGCGGGCAGGCCCAGCGTATCTCCGGCGAGGGCCTGTTCCCGTTCGACACGCGCGGCGCATCGAGTTCCGGACCCGACGACTGCCGGACGGGCTTGCCCCCCTTCAGCATCAGTTCAGACGTGTGGTTCTCATGGGATGCCCCGTGCGGCGGGGAGTTCACGTTTGCCACATGCGACCAGAGCGTGACCGATGACCGCGTGTCCGTGTACGCGGGAGACTGCGCTGAGCCGCTCAGTCTGGGCTGCGATGACAACGCCTGCCCGGGCGGTTTCCAAAGCCGCCTCGCTGTCGAAGTCGTCGCGAATCAGACTTACCTCATCCGTATCGGCGTGTTCCCGAACACGCCGGGCGGCCAGGGCCAGTTGCTCATCTCCCGAACCGATGGCGAGTGCGCGCCACCGTGCGAGGCCGACTTCGACGGGGACGGCCTCGTGGCCACGCAGGACATCTTCGCTTTCCTCGCGGCGTGGTTCACGGGCGTTCCCCGCGCATGGTTCTTTGGCGGAACCGCCGGCGGCGTGCCCTCGATCTTCGCGTTCCTGAGTGTGTGGTTTGCCGACGACCTCGGACCTTGCTGATCAGGTCCCGCCGGCCGCGACCCGGCCCGCGCTACTTCAACTCAATGCTCGCCGCGCCGAGCACCGTCATGGTCTTGGCGTGCTGGAGCAGTCCCACAAGGCGTGCGGGATTCGCGTCTTTCCCCTCGGAATGAGATGCAGGCGGATCAATCTCGATCTCGCCAGTCCCTGCTCGCGGCATCTGGAAACTCCTCATCGACAGCACGCGCAGCACGCTTCCCTCCGCTCCGACGAGCATCAGGCTGAACACCATGTCCTCGGGCAACGGGTTCTTCGGCCCTGCGCTTTTGACGGTGTATCCGATCTTCAGCCGTCCCCCGTCACCGGGTTTCGACGCTGCCGCAGTGAGCGTGAGCAGCGCGGCGGGCGCGACGCCCCCCGCCTGGGCTACCCGCTTGCGCGCCCAGGGCACAGTCGGAGTGCCCGGAGCATCGATCCATGATGCACACCCGATGACCACCGCGCCAGCGCCGGCTCGCCCGTCCCCCATCGCCCGCGCGTACGCGCGCCGGCGCTTGCCCGCCTCCACCGGAACAAACGGGTCCACGCCCGGCCCCGATGCGCTCTTTGCCTCCACATCGCCGTAACTCAGCACCAGCGCGCCCGGGCACGCGCCGGCAATCTCCGCGGCCATCTTCCCCGCCTCCGCATCCGGCAAAAATAGTTCGACCACCGCGCCGCACAACGCTCCCGCAGGCATCTCCGCCAAACCTGTTCCGCTTTCCGGCCCGCTCACCCTCGCCTTGGCGCTCCCCGCCCATGCGCGCTTCGGAGCATCGGCCCGCGCCGGTTCTGCCGAAGCAGCGCCACCGCTGGTGGCAGCGTCCGGGTGGTTGCGTGCGATGTTCAGCAGTATCGCCGGCAGCAACGCCATGGCGATCAGGAACCCGAAACCGACGAGCCGAGTTGACGACATGACCGCTGTCCTTCCGCGGTCGCCGCCACACTCGCGGCCGCGCTCAGTAAGCATCGGATATCCGTGCTCGCCAGGCAAGACGGACGCGGGTTATCTGACCCACCTTCGATCCGTGGCACGGGCATCCTGCCCGTGGGCGTGCCACCAACTTTCCGTGGCACCGCCTTTCCAGTCGGTGATTCATCATGGCCAAGATGGGCATGCTACTGGCGGTGCCGCTTCCGCGGCAGCGCGAGCAGCCCCGCCATGCCCAGCAGCGCGCCAGCCCCCGGCGCGGGTACCTGCACGACGCTGATGTCGTCGATGTGATATTCGCCGGGAAAAGCGGTCTGGCCGAACTCCAGGAACGAGCCGGTGATGTTGGCAGTGAGGGGGACGGTGAACTGTGTCCAGGGGAGCGGTTGAATTCCGCCGACAAACTCTTGGAATACCGGCTCCCCCTCCCAGCGAACCGTGAACACTTCCCCAATGAGGATGCCGGGCACCCGCAGCCAGAACGACAACTCGTAGTCGGTGCCGGCGACGGTCGGAATGTCCTGGCTGATGAACTGCAGGAGGGTTGAGGACAGGCGCGCGTAACGTTCGCCGCTGTGGCCGGCGCCGAAGGAGACCTCAAAGAAAGCCGGATTCGGGAGGTGCGGGGGTCCGTTGGGCGGCACGTACCAACCGGCGAAGGTGCCGGTTTCAAAGCCACCGTTGACGACGAGTTCCTGGGCCGAAGCGGCAGAAACGCTCACGCCCAAAAGTGCGCACGCGGACAGTCGGAAGAGCGCAGGCAGAGCATATGAATCTCCGCGCGGCGCTCCTCCCGGGTCCGCAGAACAACAATGTACCACGCCTATGCCCTCCCAGCAACCCCATTCCGGGATGATTCGGCCTGTGGACCGACAGACCCGAACAAATCACGGCAACTGTGGATAACTTGAGCTCTTGTGCATCCCCCGCAAAGACTCGGGTAGCCTGAACGCTCTTGCTTTGACAACTCGCAACCTACCTCGTGGAGATTCCCCATGCGCCAGATGCCCAAACGTTCCCCATAGCGCGCGATCCTCTTCGCGCTCCTTTCCATCGCCCTGCTCGCGCCCCCCGCGCTTGCGCAGGGTGACCCACCCGGCCAACCGTCTTCAGCCATGGGCAACACTTGACCCCAAGCCTCATGCATGCGGCGCAACCCTTCGCTCGCGCTCCGGGCTCTGATCGGGTTTTACCTCCACCTCCAAAAACACTGGCGGCCGACCCGCGCAAAGCGGATCGGCCGTCGGGTGTCTCGGGATCATGGCCGTAGGGCGGACTCACCCGGGCCACGATTCCACCAGCGGGGCGTTCAGAGTCAGGCGCGGCGACGGCGCATCGCCATCAGGCCGCCCAGGGCCAGGAGCGGTGCGGCGCCGGGAGCCGGAACAACATCGGAGAAGTCCCACGACAGGATCTCGTGCCGCTCGGAGTTCGTCACGCCGCCGGTCGCCGCGGTGAAGCCCACGAAGGACCGTCCGCTCGACAGCGACATGTGGTTGGTGATCGTGATCGGCGCGGAAATGATCGGCGTGGTCAGATTGTCCAGGAAGACCTGCATCAGGCCGGGGGTATACACAATGCGGGCCGCGTGGATCGAGCCGTCGGAGAAGTTCTGCGCCGGGTTCGCCGCGCCCAGGGAGTTGGCCGAACTCGGCAAGTTCGCGCTCAGGCCGTTGGTCTGAATGGAGACGTGGTTGCCGTTGCCGAAGTCCGGCCAGTTGTTCACATTGTTCCAAGTGTCGAACTCAATGGCGATGCTGTTGCCGATGCCAATCTGATCGGGGAACGTCAGATTGGTGGCATAGCCGATCGCTCCGCCCGTGCCGCCGAGGGCCGAGATGCCCTCATTCTGAATCACGAACGCGAAGCCGTCGGCGCCGACGCCCGCGATATCGCTGATGCGGAACGTGAAGTTGGTCACAAACCCGAGGCCCACGCTCTGGTTGCCCGTGCGCCAGAACGAGCCGGCCGATGCGCCGACGGGCGGGGTCACCGAGATGGTGCTACCCGTCTGAACCGCGACGCCGTTGAAGGCGAGGTTCGCCGTCGACGCAAAGTTCGGGTAACTGAACTGAGCGATGGCGGGCGACGCCACTCCGCAGGCCAGCAACACACCACCGATGCACGAGCGGTTGAGAATGAACTTGCTCATGGAACAAATCTCCAATAACAAAGCCCCGCTGAGGGGAAACACAAGTGTCCAAAGCGCACCGATCGCGCCCCGAGCCGTTTCCGGCTCGTTTCCGCACTGGCCTGCCCTCGGGAAGGCGGAGCCACACCAGCGCGCACTTTGTGGTGCGCGTCCTGCCCGGCGCGTCCTCGCGGGAAACGCCAAGGCCCCGTGATGTTGCGACTGAACAACAGCCGCGAGAGAGAGAACCCGCGTGTACATGCGTTCTTCAACGCACGCGCGGCAATCGCCAGAACACGGTTCGCCCTTACGGGCGGCGTGCCGGAGACTTCCTGATCTTCGCGGTGTTCGTGAGAAGCCGCGAGCAGAAACAACGCCGCACACGGGCACTTTCATGCCCGCGCGACAGACCTGTCTCTACTCTCTCCCCCGCACAGGTGACGGCCCTCCCAGGCGCACCCGCGGTTCCGGATCGGTCGCGACCCATCGGGCCGCCCGAACCGGGCAATGACACTCGTATTAGAACACGATCACGCAGGAAAGCAAGTGAAAACATCTGAACCAGGCCACACCTGCACAAGTCCTTGATATTTCCGGACCTAGCGAGGGCCGTCGCTCCCTGCTCTCCTCCCCCCCACTTGTCAGGTCGCTCCAAGCGAACGAAGCAGCGCATCGCGCAACTCCGCCGGAGCGATCGGCTTATGGATGCGAAGGTGCCCGCGCTGCCGATCGCTCAAGAGCATCGGGCTCGCATACCCGGTCACGAAGAAGTACGGTATGCCTCGTCCGAATAACTCGTCCGCGATCGGCTCGCTCGTGCGACCCGCGAGGTTGATGTCCAGCACGCCCGCGTCGCACGCGCCCGCCTCGATCTGGACCAGCGCCTTCTCGCCCGTCGCCACTGGCCCTACCACCCGGCATCGGAGGTCCAGCAGCATCCGCGAGATCGACGCCGCGGCCAGGAACGAGTCCTCCACCACCAGCACGCGCAGGCCAGCGAGCCGCCCTGCGGGCGATGGCTCTGCAAACTCGGACATCAACTCCGTACTCGCGGCTGCGACCATCGGCCCCTCCTGCATAAAGACCGCTCGGGGGAACGACCGGCAAACTCTAGGTCCCGCCCGGCCGCTGACCCTCGCAAGGGTCTAACTCGGTATCGGGGGGAAGTTCCACGCGCAGGGTTGCACGCAGGCCCTGGGGGTCGAAGGTCAGCACCGCCGAGCCGCCGAGTTCGTAGTTGATCGCCCCCTCAATGAGTTCGGTCCCGAAGCCGCGCCGGGTGGGCGGGGCAACCCGCGGCCCGTCACACTCCACCCACGAAAGTTCCAGCACCTGCTGAGCCGCGGGATCGCCGGCGACCGGGGTGTGGATCGACCACCTCACCTCGACGCGCCCGCCCGGGACCGACAGCGCGCCGTACTTGATCGCGTTGGTGCAGAGTTCGTTGAGCGCCATCCCCATCGCCTGGGCTGCCCGCGCCGGCAGAACGACCCTGGGGCCATGCACCATCGCCTTGGAAGTCGTGTCCTGTCCGAACGCTTCGAGCGTCTGCACGACCATGGTGCCAAGGTCCGCCCCCTGCCAGCGCGATGCCGCCAAGGCATTATGCAAGCGTGTGAGCGCCCGCACGCGCCCCAGGAACGAGACGCGGAACTCGGCGTAATCCAATGCGGCACGCCCCGACTGCTCGGCCAGCGAGATCACCGCCGCGAGGTTATTGCGGACACGATGATCCAGTTCGGCCGTCATCCGCTGCTGACGCTGCTCGGCCATCCGCCGCTCGGTGACATCATCCACGATCGACGCCACGCCAAGGACCCGCCCCCCCGCGTCCACCAGCGGGGCGTTGTACCACTCGCAGTAGATCGAACGCCCCTCGCGCGTCACGTTCGCGTTGGTGCTGCGCGAGCCGCCCGCGTTGCGCATCAGGGCTGCCCACACATCCGCGACGTGCGGCTTGACCGATTCGGGCAATATGAAGTCCGCCTGGCGGCCCAGCGCCTCGCCCGCCGACCACCCGAATATCTGCTCCGCGGCCCGGTTCCACTCGGTCACCGCGAAATCAAGATCCCACACGATCACCGCCAGCGGGCTCTGATGCACCAGCAGCGCGAGGCGCTGCTCGCTCTCACGCAGGCGTCCCTCCGCTTCGCGACGCTCGGTGATGTCCTGGCACACGCCGATCATGCGGGCCGGCACACCCGCGGCGTCGCGCTCCACCCGCGCACGCTCGTGGACCCAGCGCACCCCGCCATCGGGCCGCACGATCCGGTGGTCGATCGCGTACTCGGCCTTGCCCGCCAGCGCCGCCATGCTCGCGCTGCGCACCGCCGCGCGGTCCTCCGGGTGGACCATCGAGAAGAACGTCTCCAGAGCACCATCAAACCCGCCCTCCTCGATGCCGAAGATCCGGTACGTCTCGCGTGACCACTCGAGTTTCCCCTGCTGCGCCGGGTCCGACACCCAACTTCCGATTTGCCCGAGCAACTGCGCCTGCTCGAGGATCTGCTGGTTGCGGTCCAGGTCGCGAAGCGCCCCCGCGGCCTGTGCTTGCGACCGGACAAGCCGCGTAAGCGGGCGCGCGATCAGCAGGTACAGAATGATCGAGGTCACCACGACGTAGCAGGTGCCCTTCCATACCTCCACCGCCTGCGCAACCTCCGGCGGGAGCGCCAGCCACCTGAGCACCTTGTCCGACCCCCATATCCACAGCAGGCCCACGATGACAAAGATGCACGCGACCGCCAAGGCGAACAGCCGCGGCCGCTCGGATCGTACCGGAATGAGCAGGCCCGCCTCGGCCCCCACCCCTCCCCGCTTCCCGCCTTGGTCCGCGCGGCCATGCGCATCAGCGTCGATACTGGTCGGGTTGGGTTGCATCACACCTCCTGCCGGGTCGGTCCCCGTCGGTCCCGCTCATTCTCTTGCGCGGGGCGGCACGCTCTGAAAGCGTACTATGTTTTTCAGCACCGCATTCTTCCGAGCGGCCCCCTTCCAGCCAATGGCCGCTCTTGTCGCGATCATTCACGGAACTCGCCATGCCCACAAGCAC
>CAYMWG010000109.1:0-8787 GCA_964393765.1 uncultured Phycisphaeraceae bacterium | reverse complement strand
GTCGAACCAGTGACCAGCCACTGGATGATGTGCGCCGCGATGATGAGATGCACGACGATGAGCACGGCGGCCCGCCACTTCGCGCTGCGCGAAGGCTTGATGGTGGTGTGCGATCCGGCACCGCCCTGGAGAGCGGTGCCACCAGCGGCCAAAATCGGCAGCGCGACGGACCTGCCCTTGGGTGCGCAGCGGGAGGCAAGTGTGTTGGACGCGGGAATCATCGTGTTAGAAGGGTAGTAAGGGCGAAGTTGGAAGTCGGAAGTGCGAACGCGGAGACCGAAAACAGCAGCCGGTGCATACCCGCTGCCCTCACGATCAGTGAACGTAATCACGCACCCGGCATGTGCTTCTCAACCCAGTCGTCGTGGCGCAGAACGTCCGCCCGCATACGACGGCCCCGCGCCTCAGCACGTCGTTGGGCAAGGCGGAAGATCGCCGCGGCCTGCGGCCGGGCCGTCCCCCCGACCTCATCAGACCCCGCCAGAGCGCGGAGGTAGCCGAGCAGGTTGGGCGTCTGGTGGCGGACCAACTCGTCGTCCAGCGACACGAACAACTGTGCCGAGCCGGGATCGCCCTGCCGCCCGGCACGCCCGATGAACTGCCGGTCGATCCGCAGCGCCGAGTGCATCTCCGTCAGGACGACGTGCAATCCGCCGTTCTCGCGGGCTTCGCGGTCGAGTTTGATGTCCGTGCCACGCCCGGCCATGTTCGTCGCCACGGTGATGGTCGAGTGCTTGCCCGCCTGCGAAACGATGTCCGCCTCGTCCTTGTCGAAGGAGGCGTTGAGGACGCGGTGCAGCAGGCCCCGCGCGGTCAGGCGCGATGCCAGATGCTCGGAAGCCTCGATCGACCGCGTGCCCACAAGGATGGGCCGGCGCTGGCGGTGCAACTCCTGGATCGAGTCCACCACGGCGGTCCAGCGCGCCTCGGCCGTGCGGAAGACGCGCGTGGGCCAGCGCTCGCGGATCAGCGGGCGATTGGTTGGAATGACCGTCACGGGCCGCTGGTACACACGTTCCATCTCGCCGGCGGCGTCCGCCGCGGTGCCCGTCATGCCGCACAGGAACGGGTAGGTGCGGAAGAACCGCTGGAAACTCATACGGGCGAGGGTCTCGCGATCCGCGGTGATCTCGAGATTCTCCTTGGCCTCGACGGCCTGGTGCAGACCGTGCTCCCACGAACGGTCGGGCAGGAAGCGCCCGGTGTACTCATCGACGATGACCACGCACCCGTCCACGATCTGGTACTGGTGGCCCGCGAGGTAGCAGTGGCGCGCGACCAGCGCCTGCCGCACCAGTTCCTCCGCCCGGCGCGGGGCGCGCCAGATGGGGTCCTCGAACTTTTCGGCCAGTTGAACAGCCCGGTGCTCGCCGCGGCGCGTGAGGTCGGCCCGCCGGTGCAGGTGGTCGACCACGAAGTCGGCCTTGTCGTCGAGGCGCCGGGCGACTTCCGCGGCGTCCTTGTAGATCCGGGCCATGTCGTCCTCGCGCCGCGCCCGCGCGATGATGAGCGGCACCACGCCCTCATCGATGAGCACGGCATCGGCCTCATCGACCAGGCAGGCGTGCAGGCCGGGGATGAGCGGTCCGCCTCCCAGCCCTCCGCCCGCTGTTCCGGCACCACCGCCACTCAGCCGCCCCATCATCGAGCGGCCCGACCACGCGGTGTTCAGCGGCCCGAGGCGAATCTGGTCGCGCAGCCAGTCGGCCGTGATCTGCTTGGGCGTTCCGTAGACGATGGCCCGCGCGTACACCCCGGCGCGCTCCCGCTCGGGCAGGGGCTGCGTGATCGCGCCCACATCGCACCCGCAGCGGCTGTAGATGGGCTTGCGGCTCTCGGCATCGCGCGCTGCCAGATAGTCGTTCACCGTGAACACATGAACGTAGCGGTGCAGCCACGCGAGCGGGACCGCGGCGATCGAGCCCGTCAGAGTCTTCCCCTCTCCCGTCACCATCTCGACAATCCGGCCGTGATAGAGCGCCAGCGCGCCCATCAACTGAACGACATACGCCTCTTCCCCCGTGGCCCGGCGGGCAACCTCCCGCACGCACGCGAAGGCGCGGCGCAGGCTCTCATCGTCCGCCCGCCCGCGGACAAACGTCTCGCGTACGGTGCGGACAACATCGTCGAGCGCGCGGTCGGAGTGCGTGCGGAGGTCCGGGGCGAGCGTGTCGATCTGCTCCGCCTGCGTTCGCAGCCAGCGCAGCGTCACCTTCGCGCTCCGCAGTTTCATCCCCGCGTGCGCGGCGAGCAGGTCCAGTCCCTTGCGGTTCTCCGGCTTGCGCCGGCGGCTCCGCAGGGACTCGAACAGGGCGTGGTATCTCGTTACCGACTGCGACATAGAAAGTACCAAATCGCAAATGGCCACATGGCCAAATTAACACTGCGAACCCCTCACAACTGCACGCGACCCTGAATCTCTTTCTGCAGCCGGTCCAGCCACTGCGTCATCAGCGGCTTGGCGGGCAGGTTGAAGCGGACCTTGACGCGTTCGCCGGGGTACGCCGCGGCGACAAGATCAAGCGGAAGATCGGCGTCGATGCGCACCGGGAACCACGACCGCTTGGCGACGCGCCCCGACTCGTCGCGTGCTTCCGGCTCGGCGATGCCGCCGCCCGCGAACGTGAGGGCCGCGTGGGGAAGCAACTTCTGAGCCGCCTCCACATATGGCACGCCCACGCCTTCGATGACGTGCGAGGGTTCGGAGTACAGACGCACCCGCACCGGCAGGCTCGCGCCATGCTCGGTGAACAGCCAGCCCGCCTGGCGCTGGTCCATCACCGCGGCGATGCGCAGACTGCCCGGCTCGACCACCTCGCACAGCGCATCGGCCCGCTTGACATACCCTCCCAGCCGGTCCTCCGGGTCGCCCCCGGCGACCACGCCCGCGTGGGGCGCGCGCACCACCAACTCGCGCATCAGGCGTTCGATCTCTTCGTGGTTCTCCATCGCCACGCGGATGCGGTCGCGCGCGATCTGCACCGCGCCGATCTCCCCGGCGTTCTGCGCACCGCGCTCCTGGACCTTGAACTCCTCGAGTTGCGCCAAAATCGAGTCACGCCGCAACTGAAGTTCAGGGTTGATGAGTGTCGCGATCGGCTCGCCCGCCTCGACGCGCTCGCCCGGCCGCCGGTGGACCTGCTCGACGAACCCCTCGGAACCGAAGTAGATCGGTGTGCGGTTGATGCTCTCGACAACGCCGAAGCCCCTGCGCCGATCAGGAAAGGGAACCATCCCAAGCAGCACGACGCCCACGGCAAGCAGGGCAAGGCTGATGCCCCAGCCCCGCGCGCGATGCTCGGAGTGTTGCGGGCTGGCCGAGAGCCAGTGAACGAACTTGCCCACGGGCATGATGAACCACGCCGCGGCGGTCCACACCGCCAGCACCAGGCCCAGCCCGAAGAACAGGCCCATCACATAGAGCGTGATGGTGATGAACAGGAATACGCGGTATGCCATCGCCATCAGGCCGTAGACGATCAGGATGGTCTGCTCGCCGCGGAGTGAACTCGGCGGGGTGAGGTTGCGCAGGCGGTAGAGGTACTTCTGGAAGAGGTGCGAGACCATCTTGTTGGCGCGCTGCGCCAGGTTGGGGATCTCCAGGAGGTCCGCGAGGATGTAGTACCCGTCGAAGCGCATCAGCGGGTTGGCGTTGAACAGCACCGTCGAGATGCTGGCCGTGAGCATCGCGTTGTACGCGAGTTTGGTCGCGAGTTCGCCCGGCTGCCCCGTTACCCACACGAATGCGGCGACGGCCGCGATGGCCAGTTCGAACAGCATTCCGCCCGCGCCCACCGAGATGCGCTTCCATTTGTCGGGGAAGGCCCAGACAGCGGAGGCATCCACATACGGCGATGGGAAGAAGACCAGGAGCATGAAACCGAACTCGGGCACCTGCCCGCCGTGCCGCTTGCAGATGACGCCGTGCCCGAACTCGTGGAACGCCTTGGTGACGACGAACACCACAAGGATCCACAGCCACTGCGCCGGGTCGCCGCGGAGGTCGTCAAAGCCCTTGACCAACCTGTCCCACTCGGGCAGCACGGCGACCATCGCGGCGATGAGCAGAGCGCACCACGCGACAAAGCCCCAGACGTTGAGGATCGGACGCATGATGGGCTCGGTCAGCGTCAGCAGGCGATCCGGGTTGAACAGCCGGATCTTGAAATACATGATGCCGATGGCCTGGGCAGCGACCTTGCGCTTCAGGCGCTCGCGCCCGCGCCGCAGGAGTTGTTCGGTCTCGGGCGTGGTGTCGCAGGCGAGCAGATTCGCCGAGTACAACTGGCTGATGAGTTGGATGACCTCGTTCTGCGTCGGGGCCATGTCACCGAACTTCTGGAGCGAGGCTTTCCACGCGGCCTCCACCTCGCGCGTGCCGTCGAGCATGCCGATCAGGTCGTTGGCGATGGGGTTGAGGCGGTAGAACTGGTTGCTCGTCGGATCGTGGACGACGTGCCAGCGGCGCGAGCGGTACTGCTGGCGCGTGATCTGGACGTGCGGGCGCAGGCGAGGCTTCATCGTCCGCACGCGATGCCAGAAGGGAGAGAATGTGGGGCGGTCGTTCATGGGAAGAGCGAGGAAGGGAAGAGGGATCAAGGGATCGAAGAACGGAACAAGTCAGGATCCCGAAGCGGGTGCATCAAGAGCGCGGATCAGGCCCGCAAGAACGCGTTCGGTCTCGTTGAGGCGTCGCTTCGCCTCGTCGTAGCGCGGGGGCTGCACATAGCCAAGGTCGCGGCAGAACAAGAGAATGTTGTCGGTTTCATACAGACTGGCTCGGGCGTTCTTAAGAAAACGGCAGTAGTCCGCCCTCCCGCCACGACCGTAACCCTCAGCAATGTTCAACGATGCGGAACTCGAGGCTCGACGCAGTTGGGACGTCAGTCCGAAGAGTTCAAAGCGAGGCGGTTCGTGAGACATTTTGTAGAGATGGAGTCCAAGGTCGTAGGCCCGCTGCCACGCGATGAGATCACGGTAACTCTTGATGGGGCGTTTCTGTGGGGGCGACTCCATCGATCCCTCCGCTGAACCGGGTCTTGTTCCCTCGATCCCTTGATCCCTCTTCACTTCCCACTTCTTTACCACATCCACATCCTCACCGCGTCGATGATCCGCCTCGTGCCTATCCACAGCAGCGACCGGTCCTGCGTGTCGAACTTGGCGACGCCCTCCATGCCCGGTCGCAGCCAGTCGCCCGAGCCGACCAGTTTGCCGCGGACCTCAAAGACGTTCTTGCCTTCGGCGGCCTGCGCCAGCGGCACGATCCGCTCCACGAGCACGTCGAACGGCTCGCCGGGCCGGGTCTTCGTGGCGATCTGCCCCTTGCCGCCGCCGTCCTTGGCGAAGGCCTCGCGCACAAGCGCGATGTCGCGCTCGTCCACCTTCGCGACGACAACGAACTCATCCATCGCGGCGATCTGGAAGAGCGGGTCGCCCAGTTTGAGCGTCGAGCCGACGCGCTCCTTGAGGTCCCCCGCGATGATCTCGCCGTCCATCGGCGCGATGAGTTGGGAGCGCTCGATGCGGTAGATGTACGCCTGGGCCTCCGCCCTCGCCGCCGTGGCCTGCTCCTTGTACGAAGCGACCTTGCTCTGGTCGCCCTCCATGCGGGCCGCCGACTCGGCTTTCTCGGCCTGGAGGCGCTTGGCCTCCGCGCTGGCAAGGCTCAGCCGGTACTCGGTGGTGTCGAGTTCCGCCAGCACCTGCCCCCGAGTCACCTTCACGCCCGGCTCGATCCCCGGCATGAGCGACTTGAGTTGGCCGTCGAACGGCGCCGACACGATCCGGCGGGTGCGGGGCTCGAGCGTCGCATCCGCGCTCACGCGGTACGGCTTGTGATAGAGCGTGACGAAGATCATCCCGGCAAGAAGCGCCAGCCCTGCGATCTTCCACACAGTGTTCTTGGGGCCGACCGCCCATGCGCCGGTCTTCACGGTGCTGTCCCACGCGCGGACGACCAGCAGGCGATCATCGCTGCGCCGCAGGCGCAGCACGGGTGCCACAAGGTCCATCGCCGCTTGAAGCAGTTCGACCGTCGCCAGGTCGATAGGCTGCTCGCTCGCGGCCTCCAGCGTGACCACCCCGACCACGTCGTCGTCGATGCGGAGCGGGAGGGAGCAGAGTTTGAGCCGGGCGTTCCCCGCGGCGAGTTCGCGGTGCGCGTGCACAATCGCCTGCGCCAGCAGCACGTCCCCCCCCGGGCCTTCGGCGGAGGGCTGCGGGAAGACCACCGGCTGCTCCTGGTCGAGGCACTCGTCCATCGCGGCTTCAAGTTTGACGACCATCGCCATGCGCCGGTCGAAGAACTCGGTGTCGCTGATCGCCTTTGTGCGCACCGTGTCGTGCCTCACCCAGCCCAGCGCCACGCGATCCAGGCCGAACTGCTTGGACAACTCGTTGACAAGTTGCAGGCACGCGCCCTTGAACGTCGGCGACGTGTTGATCGACGCGATCAGGCGGGTCGCAAGGTCGAACGCGAAGGAGGCGGTCTGGGTCCGGCGCAGCGCCTGGCGCGAGGCGTGCCCGTTGACGTACCCCGCGATCACCTCCGCCATCGCCAGCGTAGACCGGATCGCGTCCTTGGCGCGCGGCTCGATGAGCAGCGTCATCACGCCCGTGACCGTCTCGGCGGCGGGGCGGCCCGCCACACCGGGCGCGGGAACGCGCACGGGCACCGCGAGCACACACCCCTGCGAGGTGCCGCCGTCGTAGTAGATTCCGGCCTTGTCCAGCGAGAACGCGCGGGCCTGACCGGAAGAGAACGCGGCGCGGGCCGCGGCGGAGACTTCCTGCGGGAACTCAACACCCCCGCCCACTTTGTCCTTGTCGCCCTTGCCACCGCCGGAATCCTCGGAAAGAACCGTCGCCGCGCCGGGCGCGGGCCAGATCAACTCAACCCGCGGCTCGACCTCCTCGCCATCCGTGCGATCTGGCGCGAACAGCACCCCCTGGCGCGAGGCCGTGACCTGCGAGATGATGCGAAGCAGACGCTCGAGGAACGCGCGGTCGTCAGGCGCGGCGGAGTTGAGTTCCGCCACGACCTGCTGCCACCCCGGCGCCCGGACGTTGGAGAGGTCGATCAAGGCTGGGGCTCCTCGTGCTTGGGAGCGATCTGCCGCGCAACTTGCTCTTCATCACCTCGGGCGGGGCGCGGCTCGGACATCGCCCAGTTCCCGCTCGCGGGTGGCGGCCCCGCCAGCCGAACGCGCGCCTGTGTGCCCGCGGGCCAGCCCGCGGTGTTGTCGATCTCCACGCGGATGCGCCGCGTCTGGCTCACCGGGTCGGCAACCGGGTCGATCTCGATCACCCGCGCCTCGGCGACCACCGGCCTGTCGGGCACATCCACCAGCACCCACGCCTTCGCGCCGTCCTTCAGCGAAAGGCGCATGGTGTCCTCGGTGCCCGCCCACGCGTCCAGCCAGAGTTGGTCGGTGCTGACAATGCGGATCGCCTTCTGCTGCTCGTTGACACCCTGCCCGACATCGACGAGAACCTGCGACACCACGCCGTCAAACGGAGCCTTCAGCAGGTAGCGCTCGGCCTGCGCCTCGAGTTGCCTCAGGCGGTGCTGCTGCTGCTCGCGGTTAAAGATCGCGAGATCACGCTGGATCTTCGCGGTCATTGCCTGGATGCGGAGTTCCTCGAACTCGCTGGGTGTGAACGTCGCCCCGCGCTTGAGTTGCTCGAAGCGGAAGTCGGCGAGTTCGAGGGCCGCCGCGGCACCCTGAATCTCAAGGTCACTTTGGGCCAGAGCACGCTGCTGCTCCATCGCCGCGACGACCTCGGTATCGCGCGCCCGAAGGAGCGGGTCATCGCGCTTCACACGCTGGCCGCCCCGGACGAACACCTCCTGGACCTCGGTCGCGAGTGCGAACGACATGGTCGCATCACGGCTCGGACGAGTCTCGGATTTCACGCCGCCGAAGGCCTCGGCAATCCCTTCCCAGCGGGGTGACGCAGGGTTCAAAATGCCCGGTTGTGGGGATAAAGCATATGCCGTACAGGTTCCGCATAGAACGGCGCAAAGGGCAACGCGGCCAAGCAATGGAGCTTTGTTCATACACTGCATAATAGAAGCGCTCCCCGTCACCGCCCCCTCCAACGGACCGGCTGTTGGGGCGATAGGCCCGATGCGTGCTCTCTCTCCATTCGTCGCTCCCCTCCGAACGGGTTCCCCCCTACCCAGACTGCCCCTAGTTTGCAGGTCAGGGGGCAGTTGAACGCCGCAGGCCACTCACGGATGCTTGTATGCTCTTTCACCGCTCTGGAGAGCGGTGCCACCAGTAAACTGACGCCATGACCGGCCCAATCCTACCTACCTCTCCTACGCCGCTCGCGCCCCCGACGGCCGGGTCCACAGCGCGAAAGCCGGGCGATCCATACTGCGCCAACTGCGGCTACTCGCTCGTGAGCCTGACGGACGCCTCGCGCTGCCCGGAGTGCGGCAAGCCGCTGGTCGAGGTTCTGGCGCGCTGGGGCGGGAAGTCGCTCCGGGCCAAGCGGTTCCGCAGCGATGCGGAGATGTTCGGCGTGCCGATCGTGTGCGTCGCCTTCGGGCCGCGACCGGAGTTCGGCGAGGTCCATGGGCGGGCGGTGGGCATCATCGCCATCGGCGATATCGCGCGTGGCGGGATCGCCATCGGCGGCAACGCCATCGGCGTGGTGGCGGTAGGCGGGATGGCGATCGGCGTGGCAAGCGTGGGAGGCCTGAGCATCGGCGCACTGACCGCGCTGGGTGGGATGACGATCGGCGGCTTCCCGGTCGGCGGGTTCGCGGTCGGGGGC